>NZ_JBSFDA010000050.1:0-60085 GCF_053593675.1 Streptomyces sp. NPDC002156
CCCGCCACTGCTCGGGGTGCTGGGCCAGTGTCAGCAGGCCCCGGGCGAGGGTGTTCCGTGGCTGCTCGGCGCCGGTGAGGAGCAGCAGCAGGATGGCTTGGCGGGATGTTCGGGGTGGGTGAACGGGGATTGTTTTCGCCCCCGCCGCCCCTACCCGTCCCATCCTTCTGGGGGCTGCGCCCCCAGGCCCCCCCTTTCGCGCTGAACGCGCTCGTCCTCAAACGCCGGACGGGCTGAAATGCCTCGCCCCGCGCTGATCAGTTGGTCGTAAACGGGTGGGTGGGCGGGAAACTCGACCTGGGCTGTACCAGCGTTGCCTTTCGCGCCCCGGTCGGGTGACCCGGCCGCGCGGCAAACCCCGGTGCGGCCGACCCCCGCGTTCTCCTGATCGCATGATGAGCAGAAACATCACGCGCCGGTGCCTGGCTGTGGCCCTCGTCGCGATGACCGCCCTTCCCGCCCACACCGCCCTCGCCGAGTCGTCGCCCCAACCATCCCCCGGCCCCATGGGCGACCTCGTTCCCGGCGTTCGGCCCTCGCCCTCTCAGCCCTGGTCCTTCGACACGCCGGACCAGGTGCTCGCCCCGCAGGTGTACACCCCGTCCAAGAAAGAGGACGCCGTCGAGCCGGCCGACGCCGCGCAGGGGACGTACGACCTCATCGAGTACGTGCCTCTGCATGAAGCCGCTCGCAGAGTTGCCTGCTCCAAGCTCACGGGTCCTTATCAGCGGCAGGTCGAGTACTGGCTGAAGCTGAAGGTGGACGGGAAGCAGTCCGCCGCCGACTGCCGGGCCATCCGCGCGTTCCAGCTCAAGCACAAGATCAAGCCCGCGATCGGGTTCGCGGGGCCTGTCACCTGGTCCCGCATGCAACTGCTGTCCGCGCGGAAGAACCCGAACGCCGCCGGCAAGTGCCCCGTACGGACCTACCGCGTCACCTGTGTCGATCTCGGGCGGCAGCTCACCTGGGTGCAGAAGGGGAAGAAGGTCGTCTACGCGCCCGTGCCCGTTCGGACCGGGCGGGCCGGGTATGCGACCCGGGGTGGGTGGCACAAGGTGTACTGGAAGCACAAGAATCATCACTCGACCCTCTACGACACCCCTATGCCCTACTCCCAGTTCTTCAGCGGCGGTCAGGCCTTCCATGGCGTCTACGGCAGCATCTACACCACCGTCGGCTCCATGGGCTGCGTCAATATGCGGCTCGCCGACGCACGGAAGCTGTGGAGCGTGCTGAAGACCGGCGACCGGGTCTACGTGTGGGGTCGGCGGGCCGCGGGGTAGGCGCCACCGTGCTCCTGAGCCCCTCTGAGACACTGGGGGCGCCATGAGTGAGACAGCAGCCCCGCCCACCGCAACCCTGCGTGCCCGCGCCGAGATCGATCTGGCCGCCCTGCGGGCCAACGTACGGACCCTGCGCGCCCGCGCACGCGGCGCGGCCCTGATGGCCGTCGTCAAGTCCGACGCGTACGGCCACGGGGCGCTCCGGTGTGCCCGTGCCGCCGTCGAGGCGGGTGCGGAGTGGCTCGGCACCGCCACGCCCGAGGAGGCGCTCGCCCTCCGGCAGCCGACCTCCGGGATTCCTCGCGATATCCGGATCATGTGCTGGCTCTGGACGCCCGGCGGGCCCTGGCAGGCCGCCATCGAAGCCGACGTCGATGTGTCGGTGGGCGGGATGTGGGCCCTGCGGGAGGTTGTCGAGGCTGCCGCTGCCGCCCATCGGCCCGCTCGTGTGCAGCTCAAGGCCGACACCGGGCTCGGGCGTGGTGGCTGTCAGCCGGGGGACGACTGGTGCGCGCTCGTCGCCGCGGCCCTGCGCGCCGAGCGGGACGGGCTGATCCGGGTCACCGGGCTCTGGTCCCATCTCGCCTGCGCCGACGAACCCGACCACCCCTCCATCGACGCCCAGCTGACCCGCTTCCACGACATGGTCTCGTACGCCGAACGGCACGGACTGCGGCCCGAGGTACGGCATCTCGCCAACTCGCCCGCCGTGCTCAGCCGTCCGGACACGCACTTCGACCTCGTACGGACGGGGGTGGCCGTCTATGGCATCTCGCCGAGTCCTGAGATCGGGACCTCCGCCGACCTGGGGCTGCGTCCCGTGATGACGCTGGCCGCCTCGCTCGCGCTGGTCAAGCACGTACCGGGCGGCCACGGCGTCAGTTACGGGCACCACTACGTCACCCCCGGGGCCACCACCCTCGGCCTGGTGCCCGTGGGCTACGCGGACGGCATCCCGCGTCACGCCTCCGGCACCGGTCCCGTACTGATCGGCGGCAAGTGGCGGACCGTGGCCGGGCGGGTCGCCATGGACCAGTTCGTCGTCGATCTGGGGGGCGACGAGCCCGAAGCCGGTGCGGAGGTTCTCCTCTTCGGGCCCGGCGACCGGGGCGAGCCCACCGCCGAGGACTGGGCACAGGCGGCCGGGACGATCGCGTACGAAATCGTCACGCGCATCGGAACCCGGGTGCCCCGCGTCTACGTGAATGAGCAACAAGAGGGGTAGGCGCCCGAGTGGTCGGCCGAAGGGCTCTTCGGCCGGCGGCACGAGTCACCCCGGCAGCAGCCAGTCCCATCAGTCATTCCAGAGTTACTTCAGCGAGGAGCGGTACGTGAGCGAGAGCAGTGCGGAGGTCGTCGCGAGCGCCGCCACGGCGGCCGTGGCCTCCGCCACGGGGGCGTCGGCGAACTGGCGCCGGGCGACCGGCATCGTCGGCGTCGCCATAGGAGTGGTGGCCGCCGGTGCCGCCGCGGGTGTCGCCGTCGAGCGGATGACCGTGGGACGCGGGATGCGCCAGAAGGCGCGGCTCGCGCTCGACTCGACGGGCCCGTACGGCTCGCTGCGCGGAACCCCGGGCAAGGCGTACGCCGACGACGGCACCGAGCTGTACTACGAGGTCGACGACATCGACCCGGCGGCCGCGCCCGCCCTCACCCCGCGCCGGCGCCGCCTGTTCGGGCGCAAGGCCCCGGCCCCCGTCACCGTCGTCTTCAGCCACGGCTACTGCCTCAACCAGGACTCCTGGCACTTCCAGCGGGCCGCCCTGCGCGGTGTCGTACGGAGCGTGTACTGGGACCAGCGCAGCCACGGCCGGTCCGGGCGCGGCGCCGCCCAGGTCAACGACGGCACGCCCGTCTCCATCGACCAGCTCGGGCAGGACCTGAAGGCAGTCCTCGACGCCGCCGTGCCCGAGGGGCCGATCGTGCTCGTCGGACACTCCATGGGCGGGATGACCGTCATGGCCTTCGCCGACCAGTTCCCGGACGTCGTACGGGAGCGGGTCGTCGCGGCCGCCTTCGTCGGTACGTCGTCCGGGCGGCTCGGCGAGGTCAACTTCGGGCTGCCCGTCGCGGGCGTCAACGCCGTACGGAGGGTGCTGCCCGGCGTACTGAAGGCGCTGGGGCAGCAGGCCGAGTGGGTCGAGCGGGGGCGGCGGGCCACCACCGATCTCTTCGCCGGGATCATCAAGCGGTACTCGTTCTCGTCGAGGGACGTCGACCCCGCCGTCGCCCGGTTCGCCGAGCGGATGATCGAGGGCACGCCCATCGATGTCGTCGCCGAGTTCTACCCGGCCTTCACCGAGCACGACAAGACCGAGGCCCTCGGCCACTTCAAGGACCTGCCCGTGCTGGTCCTGGCCGGGGTCGGCGACCTCGTCACGCCCAGCGAGCACAGCGAGGCCATGGCCGACCTGCTGCCGGACGCCGAGCTGGTCCTCGTGCCGGACGCCGGGCACCTGGTGATGCTGGAGCACCCGGAGGTCGTCACCGACCGGCTCGCCGACCTGCTCACCCGCGCGGGTGCCGTGCCGGCAGGGGCTACCGTTTCCGGTTATGGAAGCACCAGCGGCAGCGCACAACCAGGCTGAATCGGGTACAGCAGCGGAGTCGGTACAGATCGTCGTCGACTCGCCCGACCAGATGCGGGAGTTGGGCCTCCGGCTCGCCAAGCTCCTGCGGGCCGGCGACCTCGTGATGCTCACCGGTGAGCTGGGCGCGGGCAAGACGACGCTGACGCGCGGGCTCGGCGAGGGGCTCGGGGTCCGGGGTGCCGTCACCTCGCCCACCTTCGTGATCGCCCGCGTCCACCCCTCCCTCGGCGACGGCCCGCCGCTCGTCCACGTGGACGCGTACCGGCTGGGCGGCGGTCTCGACGACATGGAGGACCTCGACCTCGACGTCTCACTGCCCGAGTCCGTGATCGTCGTGGAGTGGGGCGAGGGCAAGGTCGAGGAGCTGACCGACGACCGGCTGCATCTGCTGATCCACCGGGCTGTCGGCGACACCACCGACGAGGTGCGGCACGTCACCCTCACGGGGGTGGGGGAGCGGTGGGCGGCGGTTGACCTCAGCTCGATCTGAGCGCCGGACGAACGTTTGCGTGAATGTTCCGACAATCGGTCGGCAAGATGTTGCGTTGGGTGTCTTGCGCGTGGTCACATGGTATCCAGTTCGTGGTTAGGTTTACCTAACTACATCCGCCCCCGGACCTCAGGAGGCGTCCATGTCGGCTACCGAGAGCACGCCTGCGCCCAAGCGCCGCGCGGTTTCCGGGGTGTCCATGCGTGAGCTGTTGGCTGCGGGTGCGGCCGCCCGTGCGGTGTCCACGCCCCCGCGTGTGCCGGACGCGCCCCTCCAGCAGCGGCCCAAAGCTGCTTGAGTGTTTGGCTGCGGCGCCGTTGTGGCTGGTCGCGCAGTTCCCCGCGCCCCTAAAGGGGGGCTGCGCCCCCTTTAGCGGATCACGATGACCTTCTCGCCGATCGTTGCGAACTCCCACATCGCGGTTCCGTCCGGGCGGGTTTCGCGGATGCCGCCTGTGCGCATTTCCGGGTCCGGTTCTGGCTGCGGAGCCGAGGCGTCCACTGCCGCGCTGAAGCCGATGGCCACGCCGTCCACGCCCGTGAAACGGACCACGTGCTCGATGGGGATGCCGTCGGTGCCCGTGATCGAGTTCGAGCGGGACGTGACCAGGTAGCTGCCCGGGGCCGGGTCGACCGTGCCCGGTGTGACGGTGAAGGTGCGGAGCACCTTGTTGTTCGTGGCGACGATCCACACCCGGTCGTCGTCCAGGGAGTACACGACCCGCTTGCCCTTGCCGGTGCCGCGTGGCAGGGCGTCGGGGTGCCGGGTGTCCCGGGGGACCTTCGAGGTCGTCACCGGAGTCGAGGAGGACAGGCGCTCGGCCTCCGGACGCGGGGCGTTCGCGGAGGCCTGGTAGGCGAGGAAGCCGACCGTGGCGAGGGCCGCCACGGTGAGCCCGGCCACGAATCCCGAGCTGCTCCTGGTCACCGGCGCCCACCTCTTCGTCTTGTACGTCCCGTTTTGTGGCGACGGTAGCAGCAGCCGTACCGCCGACCGGGGCGGCCGTACGGGGGGCGCGGGCGCCGTAGGCTGTTCGCGTGCTCTTGCTCGCTCTGGATACCGCCACCCCGGCCGTCACGGTCGCCCTGCACGACGGGACGGCCGTCGTCGCCGCGTCGGGCCAGGTCGACGCGCGCCGGCACGGGGAACTGCTGCTGCCCGCCGTCGACCGGGTCCTCGCCGAGGCGGGCACGGGCCTCGACGCCGTCACCGGCGTCGTCGTCGGCATCGGCCCCGGCCCCTACACCGGCCTGCGCGTCGGCCTGATGACCGCCGACACCTTCGGACTGGCGCTCGGCGTCCCCGTCCACGGCGTCTGCACGCTGGACGGCCTCGCGTACGCCGCCGAGGTCGAGGACGGCCCCTTCGTCGTGGCGACCGACGCCCGCCGCAAGGAGGTCTACTGGGCCCGCTACAGCGACTCCCGTACGAGGGTGACGGAGCCGTCCGTCGACCGGCCGGCGGACATCGCCGACCAGGTCGCGGGCCTGCCTGCCGTCGGCGCGGGCGCCCTGATCTACCCGGACACCTTCCCGGACGCGCACGGGCCCGAGCACGTCTCCGCCGCGGCCCTCGCCGCCCTGGCCGCCGAACGGCTGGCGGCGGGCGTCGAACTCCCCGCACCCCGGCCCCTCTACCTGCGCCGCCCCGACGCCCAGGTCCCCAAGAACTACAAGGTGGTCACCCCCAAGTGACGACTGCCGTGCTGCGCGAGATGCGCTGGTGGGACATCGAGCCCGTGCTGGAGCTGGAGAAGGACCTCTTCCCCGAGGACGCCTGGTCCCGGGGCATGTTCTGGTCGGACCTCGCCCACGCGCGGGGACCGGAGGCGACCCGGCGGTACTTCGTCGCCGAGGACGAGAGCGCGGACGGGAGCCGGCGGATCATCGGGTACGCGGGCCTCGCCACCGCCGGTACCGAATCTGACAGTGGCTCCGCCACGGGCGCCGACGTGCAGACGATCGCCGTCGCCCGCGAGCACTGGGGTACCGGGCTCGGTGCCACGCTGCTGACCGAGTTGCTGCGGGCGGCGACCGCGTTCGAGTGTGCCGAGGTCATGCTGGAGTGCCGGGTGGACAACGTGCGCGCGCAGAAGCTGTACGAGCGGTTCGGCTTCGAGCCCATCGGGTTCCGGCGCGGCTACTACCAGCCGGGGAACGTCGACGCCCTGGTGATGCGGCTGCGCGACCCGGCGGCATCGGTCCCTGAAGCCCCCTCAGCCCCCTCAGCACCTTCAGCCCCTTCAGTACAAGGAACCGAGAGCAATGGCTGACTCCAAGGACGTCCCGCTCGTCCTCGGCATCGAGACCTCCTGCGACGAGACCGGCGTCGGCATCGTCCGGGGGACCACGCTCCTCGCGGACGCCATCGCGTCCAGCGTCGACGAGCACGCCCGGTTCGGGGGTGTCGTGCCGGAGGTCGCGTCCCGCGCGCACCTGGAAGCCATGGTGCCGACCATCGAGCGGGCGCTGAAGGAGGCGGGAGTCAGTGCGAGGGACCTCGACGGCATCGCCGTCACCGCCGGTCCCGGGCTCGCGGGCGCCCTGCTGGTCGGGGTCTCGGCGGCGAAGGCGTACGCGTATGCGCTGGGCAAGCCCTTGTACGGGGTGAACCACCTCGCCTCCCACATCTGCGTCGACCAGCTGGAGCACGGGCCGCTGCCCGAGCCGACGATGGCCCTGCTGGTGTCCGGCGGACACTCCTCCCTGCTGCTGTCCTCGGACATCACCTCCGACGTGCGGCCCATGGGCGCGACCATCGACGACGCGGCCGGCGAGGCCTTCGACAAGATCGCCCGGGTGCTGAACCTGGGCTTCCCAGGCGGCCCGGTCATCGACCGGTACGCCCAGGAGGGCGACCCTCGCGCGATTGCCTTCCCACGCGGGCTGACCGGGCCGCGCGATCCGGCGTACGACTTCTCCTTCTCCGGGCTCAAGACGTCCGTGGCCCGCTGGATCGAGGCGAAGCGGGCGGCGGGCGAGGACGTGCCGGTGCGTGATGTCGCGGCCTCCTTCCAGGAGGCGGTGGTGGACGTGCTGACCCGGAAGGCGGTACGGGCCTGCAAGGACGAGGGCGTCGACCACCTGATGATCGGCGGGGGCGTGGCCGCCAACACGCGGCTGCGGGCGCTCGCCCAGGAGCGTTGCGAGGCTGCCGGTATCCGGCTGAGGGTCCCCCGGCCCAAGTTGTGCACGGACAACGGGGCGATGGTGGCGGCACTGGGTGCGGAGATGGTCGCCCGGAACAGGGCCGCCTCCGACTGGGAACTGTCGGCGGACTCGTCGTTGCCGGTGACCGACCCGCACGTACCAGGTCGTCATTCACATGCGGTGAGTGAGGGGAACCTGTACACGTGACCGTCGCGTTGATGTGGGAGGCGCGGGCCGTCGAGGGGCGCGGCGACGAACTCCTCGCCTGGGCGCGGGCGCAGGTGCTCGCGGGGGCTCCGGTGCGCCGGGAGACCTTGCGGGCTCCGCAGGACCGCGTTCTCGTCATCACGTGGTGGGACGCGGAGTTCGACGCCGAGCTGCCGGAACTTCCCGAGCCGGACGGGGGGTTGGTGGCGCGGGTGGTGCATCGGTGGCGTTTTGAGGTGGTGGGCGAGTGATGTCCCCATTTCCCGTCAAGGATTGGGCAACCCTGGCTTTGCCAGTGTGAGGGCGAACGGGCCGGACGAAGCGGATGAATCGGGGCGGCCCGGCGGGGCGGTTTTTCCCTGCCCATCCGCCCCCTTTGAATCCGCTTTATGTTCCCTGGGGCCGCTGTTGAGACGATCTTCGCCCGCGTCCGCACCGCCCCTGATGATCAAGCCGCTTTTGCCTGTGTGACCGCACACGGGCATGAAGGGGGCTGATCATGCATCAGGGACAGAGACACAGACGCAGACAGAGAAACGTGCGCCGTACGGCTGTGGCCGTGCTGGTGGCACTCGCGGCCCAGGTCGCACTCGTGGAGCAGGGCAGTGGGCTGGCGTTCGCCGCGGACACGGGTTCGCCGGCGAAGACGTCCACGGCGGCCAAGAAGTCCGCCACCAAGGTCTCCGGGCCCGCCGAGGCGCAGGACGAGGCCTCCGCCGTACTGATGGCCCGTCTCCAGCACCGGAAGATCGAGGTGCTGTCGGAGCGTACGGCCGATTCGACGACATACGCGCTGCCTGACGGGCAGTTGCAGACGCAGGCCTATGCCGGGCCCGTCCGGACGAAGGTCGACGGGGTCTGGAAGAACATCGACACCTCGCTCTCCGACACCGGCGCCGATCTCACGCCCGCCGCCGCGCCCGCCGATGTGGCCGTCTCCGACGGTGGCGACACGCACCTCGCGTCGGTCAGCAAGGGCAGGCAGTCCTTCGGACTCGGCTGGGACGCGAAGTTGCCCACCCCGTCAGTGAAGGCGAACACCGCCTCCTACGCCCTCGGCAGCGGCCAGACCCTGTCGGTGAGCGCGCTCGCGCAGGGCTTCTCCGAGAGCATCCGCCTCGCCAACAAGCCTTCCGGTGGGGCGGTTTCCTATCGCATCCCGCTGAACCTTGCCGGGCTGAAGCTGTCCCGGGCCGCCTCCGGGCACCTCCTGCTGAAGGACACCAGCGGCAAGCTGGTCGCCGAGGCGCCCGCGCCCATGATGTGGGACGCCAGTATCGACAAGGCCTCCGGCGAGTCCGCCCACCAGGAGCAGGTGGCGACGAAGGTCGAGACCGCCGCCGACGGCGCGCAGACCCTCGTACTGACTCCGGACGCGTCCTTCCTGGCCACCGCGTCCTACCCGGTGACCGTCGACCCGACGACCACCCTCGCCGTCACCACCGACACCTGGGTGCAGAACCCCGACTACACCGACTCGCAGATCAGCTCCGAGGAGCTGAAGTCGGGGACGTACGACGGCGGGACGGACACCGCGCGTTCCTATCTGAAGTTCGACGTGTCGAAGTTCGCGGGCAAGCACATCACCGCCGCGACGATGTCGCTGTACAACTACTACTCGGCGACCTGCTCGACCTCCGGCGCGGCCACGCTCGCCAAGCGGATCACCTCCACCTGGACGTCCTCGTCGATCACTTGGGGCGCGCAGCCGACCACGACGACGACCGGTGACGCCTCCAACACCGGGCACTGGGGCTACGACTCCTCCTGCGCCGCGAACTGGTCCAACTGGAACCTCCAGGCCATCACGCAGGCGTGGGCGGACGGTTCGACGAACTACGGGCTCCAGATCGCGAGCGCGAGTGAGACGGACTCCACCACCTGGCGGCGCTTCCGCTCCGCGAACTACTCGACGTCCGGGTACGCGCCGAAACTGTCGGTCACCTACAACTCGTATGCCACGACCGCCAGTTCGGCCGTCTCGCCGAGCTACGCCAACCCCTACAACGGCAAGACGTACGTGACCTCCCTGACGCCGACGCTGTCGGCGAAGGTGACGGACGCGGACGGCTCCACGGTCAAGGGGCAGTTCGAGATCACCGCCGATCCGGCCTACGCCGACACCACGTACAGCTACACGGGTACGTCGGCGTCCGTGGCCTCCGGGGCGACCGCCAAGCTGACGGTCCCGTCCGCGTCGGCGTTCCCCGCGGGCAAGCATCTGCGGCTGCGCGTGCGCGGGTACGACGGGACGGACTACGGGTCCTGGTCCTCGTACAAGACCTTCGTGATGAACACCGCGCTGCCGGCCGCGCCGACCATCTCCTGCGACCCGTACACGGCCGACACCTGGACGGCGACGGCGACCGGCGGGGCCACCTGCACGCTGGACACTGCCTCCACCGACGGCATGGGCTACGCCTGGGGCCTCGACGACGCCACCGTCCCGGGGCGGGTGTACGACACCGCGAGCGGCAGCGGCGGCATCGCGCTGACCATCACCGTCAACCCCGGCGAGGACTGGCACAAGCTGTACGCCAAGACCGTCGACTCGGGTGGGAACCTGTCGTCGGCGACCACCGCCTATGCCTTCGGCGTCGGGGACGGGGCCGGGCTGCTCACGCCGGGCGACGGTGACAGTGCCGCGCGCCGGGTGAGTCTGACGGCGACCGGGAAGACGACGTACACGGGTGTGACGTACCAGTACCGGCGTGGTGAGACGGACTCCTGGCAGAGTGTGCCGGTCGCCGATGTCACCAAGTCGTCGGACGGGTCTGCTGTTTCGGCCTGGCCGGTCGCGGTCACCAGCGGCAGTCCCGCCGCGCTGACGTGGAACGTGACGACCTCGCTGGCGGAGGACGGGGCGGTCGACATCCGGGCCGCGTTCACCGACGGGACGACCACCGCGTACTCCCAGCCGCACACGATCACCGTGGACCGCAACGCCGGTACCGCGCCGAGCGCCGACGTCGGCCCGGGCAGTGTGAACACCCTCACCGGTGACTTCACGCTCTCCGACACCGACGCCTCCGCGTTCGGGCTGACGGTGTCGCGCACCGCGTCCTCGCGCCGGCCGACCGCCGGTTCGGACGCCGAGGGGCAGGTCGCGATCTTCGGGCCGCAGTGGACCTCGGGTACGACGGCCGAACTGACCGACTCCGACTGGGCGTACGTACGCAAGACGTCGGCCACCTCGGTGGCGCTGGTGGACGTCGACGGCGACGAGACCGGGTTCACCGCCACGAGCTCCGGCGGGTGGAAGCCGGAACCCGGCTCGGAGGACCTGACACTGACCGGGTCGTTGACGGGCGCCTTCACGCTGAAGGACGACGACGGTACGACCACGACCTTCGCGAAGGTCGACCCGGCGGCCACGACCTGGCAGGTCTCCAGCACCTATCTGCCGACGGACAACTCGACCACCAAGGTGGTCTCGGAGAAGGTGACTTCGGGCAGCAGCACGCTGGCCCGCCCGAAGTACGTCATCGCGCCGACCTCGGCCGTCTCCTCCTCGACGTGCGAGACGACCCCGGCGACGGCGGGCTGCCGTCTGCTGCAGTTCGTCTACGCCACGTCGACGACGGCGACTTCGAGCGCGCTCGGCGACTACAGCGGTCAGGTCCAGCAGATCAAGCTGTGGGCCACCTCCCCGGGCGCCTCGGCGGCGACCGCGACCGTGGTCGCGCAGTACTCCTACGACACCTCCGGCCGGCTGCGTGAGCAGTGGGACCCGCGGATCAGTCCCGCGCTCAAGACGGCTTACGCGTACGACAGTTCAGGTCGGGTCACCACCCTGACCCCGCCCGGCGAGCTGCCGTGGACCTTCACCTACGGCCAGGCGGGCAACGCCGCCACCGCCGGTGCGGGCATGCTGCTGGCGGCCTCCCGCCCCAACCTCACGGCGGGCTCGGCGAGCACCACGGACGGTACGACGGCCACCACCAGCGTGGTGTACGACGTCCCGCTCTCGGGCACCAACGCGCCCGACGCGCTGGGTACTTCGGACGTGGTGACCTGGGGCCAGACCGATGTGCCCACGGATGCCACCGCGGTCTTCCCGGCCGACTCCGTCCCGTCCTCCCACACGGGCGGCGACCTGGCCGCCGGCGACTACACCCGGGCGACGGTCACCTACACCGACGCCTCCGGCCGCGAAGTGAACACGGCCACGCCGGGCGGGCACATCAGCACCACCGAGTACGACCGCTTCGGCAACACCGTGCGTCAACTGACCGCAGACAACCGTGAGTTGGCACTCGCCACCAGCGGCGCCGGACAGGCGGAACAGGTCGCGCTGAGCATCGACCAGCTGACCTCGGCCGACCGTGCCGACCAGCTCTCCACCCGCTCGGTCTACTCCTCCGACGGGCTGCGCGAGACCGACGAGTACGGCCCGCTCCACCAGGTCACGCTCACGTCGGCGCTGGCCGCCGGGTCGGGCGGCACCGACCTCCCGGCGGGCAGTCAGGTCCCGGCGCGCGAGCACACCGTCAACACCTATGACGAGGGGCGCCCGACCGACGGCACGGCGACCGTGGTCAACCAGGTCACGACCGCCAAGTCCGGTGCGTACGTGGCCGGTTACCCGTCGGACGCCGACGTACGGACGTCGACCACGGGCTACGACTGGGTCAAGGGGCTGCCGACCAGCACGGTCACCGACCCCTCCGGCCTGGCGCTGAAGAAGACCACGTCGTACGACTCCCAGGGCCGGGTCACGAAGAGCACGCTTCCCAAGTCGTCGTCGGGTTCGGGCACGGACGCCGGGACCACGGTCACGACGTACTGGTCGGCCACCGGCACGGGCGCGTGCAACGGCCGTCCCGAGTGGGCGGACCTGGTCTGCTCGACGGGACCGGGCGGCGCGATCACCGGCGGCGGCTCCAACCCCTCCCAACTGCCCACCAAGACGGTCGAGTACGACCGCTGGGGCAGTACGGCGAAGACGACGGAGACCGCGAACTCCGTCACCCGCACCACCACCGACACCTATGACGCGGCGGGCCGGTTGACGACCACGTCGGTCAGCGGTGGCGTGGGCACGGCGGTGCCCGACGTGACGACGACCTACGACGCCTCCAACGGCGCCGTGGCGACGGTCGCGTCGAGCGCGGGCACGATCACCCACGTACAGGACCAGCTCGGAAGGGAGATCTCCTACACGGACGGCGCCGGCAACACGGCGACGACCAGTTACGACGCCCTGGGCCGGGTGACGAAGGCGACGGACTCGGCGCCTTCGACGACCACCTACGCCTACGACACGTCGAAGGACCCGCGGGGCCTGGAGACCTCCCGCACCGACTCGGTCGCCGGGACGTTCGCGGCGACCTACGACGCGGACGGCGGCCAGGCCACCGAGTCCCTGCCCGGCGGTTACACCCTCACCGTCGCACAGGACGAGACGGGCACGGAGACGTCCCGGGTCTACACCAGGGACAGCGACGGCACGGTGGTCGCCTCCGACACGGCCGACCGCTCGGTGCAGGACCAGACGGTCGCCGACACCGACTCCAACGGCCTGACCAGGTCACGGGCGTACGCCTACGACGCGGCCGGCCGCCTCACCCGGGCCGACGACACCGACCCGAACGGTGCCTGCACCCGCCGGGACTACACGTTCGACAACAACACCAACCGCACCGCCCTGGTCACCTCGACGAGTGACGTGGGCGCGGCGTGCACCTCGACGGGCGCGACGACGACCTCGTACGCCTACGACAGCGCCGACCGCCTGGAGACCTCGGGCACGGTGTACGACGCCTTCGGCCGCACCACCACCCAGGCGTCCGGCGCGACCATCGGCTACTACGCCGACGACCTGGTCCGTCAGCAGACGTCGGGCACCAACCGGCAGACGTGGACCCTGGACGCGGCCGACCGCCTGGCGTCCTGGACGACGGAGACCCAGGCCACGGACGGCACCTGGTCGCAGAGCGCCGCCAAGACCAACCACTACGGAGGTGACAGCGACAGCCCCGACTGGGTCCAGGAGACCTCGTCGACGCTCACCCGCAACGTCCAGGGCACGGACGGCGACCTCGACGCGGTCACCAGCGCCACCGGTGACACGGTCCTCCAGCTGACCGACATCCACGGCGACGTCACGGTCCAACTCCCCCTGGACACGGCCCAGTCCCCGACGGCACTGGCGTACGACGAGTACGGCAACGCCGAGCCCGACTCCACCACCGCCCGCTACGGCTGGCTCGGCGGCAAGGAACGCTCCAGCGGGACGGTGACGGGCGCGACGCTGATGGGCGTACGGCTGTACGACCCGGTCGGCGGGCGGTTCCTGCAGGTGGATCCGGTACCCGGGGGCAGCGCCAACGCCTACGACTACGTCTACGCGGACCCGGTCAACAAGTTCGACCTCGACGGACGGTGCTGGAGGCACTTCGGGTTCGCCTGCTGGGGCTACCACCACGCCCGGCACTGGGCCCACCACCACCGGACGTTCCTCATCGGGGCCGCCGCCGGATTCGGCTGCGGACTCGCCATCGCCTCGGTCGCAGGGGCGGGCGCCTGCGTCGCCATCGCGGGTGCGGCGGTGGGCGCGGGCTCCTATCGGTGGAGCCACCGGCACAAGAGGCGGACCTATGGCGGCTACTGGAAGTACATGCAGTCCGGCTATGCCGGGGCGGGCATCGGCGCCGGCTGGGGCGGCGCGGCCCGGGCAGGCTGGGGACGGTACGCGGGCTGGCGAGCGGCGAGAAGGGCAGCGGCGCACGCCAGGGAACTGGAGCACTACATGTACCGGCACTACATGTAGCTGACTGACGGTGGGTGGCAGGCGACCGGGGAGGTGAAGATCCTCTTCGGCCGCCTGCCCCCCCGTTGCCGCAGGCAGTGCGGGCAAGAAGCCGATCAAGCAAGAAGCAAGAAGCAAGAAGCAAGGGCAGGTTCAGTGTCAGGTTTCAGTGAATTCTCCTACGGGATCTTGGCCGGCGTCTGGCTCGCGGCCGCGGTCGTCGAACTGACCGAGCGCAGGAAGCGCTCAACGGCTTGGCCGCTCAGGACGCTGATGGCCGTGTCCGCCACCCTGGCCTTCGTCGCGTATGTGGCGAGCGGCCGGTAAAGCGAGGCGGTCACGCATGCGCCGGGACCAGGCCGTACTCATCGCCGCCCTGGCCGTGTTCGGGGCGCTCTCGGCCTGGCTGCTGCCCGACGGCTGGAGACTGGCCTCGCTGCCCGTCGCGCTGATCTGTGCGACCGTCGCCCGGCGGTACGCGGCGGGCGCACGGCACGGAGACACCGGGGAGGAGGGCAGGGGAACGGCCATGAGTGACTCGAACGACCCGTCCTGGTACGGCGTCTGTTTGGCTCCCCGGAGGAAGGCGCCGAGGTGTTCTCGCTGATGCGGGGGAGTGCGCTGCCGGCGCGCGAGTACGTGCGGAGGTTCTTCGCGACGGGGGAGGAACGGACCGGGGTGAGCGCATCCCCGCCGGACAGCCATGCCCATTGACCCGAACTCGGTCCGGGGGCACGTCCTTTACGCGTCCTCCGCCAACTCCTGGGCGCTGCTGTCGACCCGCTTGGCCTGCTGGGTCACCGGAGCGACCCTGTCGGCGCTCACTCCGGCCTACAACAGTGGCGCCCCGGTGTGGATCTGGCCGCTGTCCCTGGTGGCCTGTCTCCTCATGGCGGGCCGGACGATCGGTGCCATGCGCAGCAAACGCGGCAGCGAGAAGGAACGGAGCTGAGGGGGAACCCGTGGAAGCCACTCTGTACACAATGGCGTTCGCCGTCGCCGCGGTTCTCGTCGGGGGAGGAGCACTGCACCTCTCGGGGCGCAGAACGCCGGCAAGCCCTCCGGACGCCCGGGGGACGACGGGCGCGTGGTCGAACATCCTGTTCGGCGTGGGGCTCGCCCTCGGCACCGCGGCACGCATCCCGAGAGGCCACCGTCTCCTGTGGGACGGCGCTCTCCTCGGCCCGGCGTTCGTCTGTGTCGTCGTCTCGTTCCTGCTGTACGCGTGGCCCCGACCGGGCGTTTCGCGGTGAAGGGGGATGCGGACCCCGTCCGCGTTCGGAACGAGCCTGCGGTTTCCAGGAGTTGAGTGGTTCCGCTCCGGTGGTCATAGGTGCATGTCGTCACCGCAATAGGGCGCCCGCCTATGGCAGTGGGCACGGGAGCGCGCCCACGGTCTTCCTTGTCTTCCGCGAGGCGCCGAAAGATTGGCGGGATCTTTGCGCCATCTTGTCTCTGGTGCCCCTTGCGTCTACTCAAGTCCCTTGAGTCGGAGTTGAGTCCGCTATTCCATCACATGGAATTCATCTCTCCGATGCTTTTCATGCCTACTTTCACATGGCCATGACAGCTTGATCATGGCTGGGGCACAGGTGGTGCGGGGGAAGGGCTGGCGATGTTTCGTCGCGCGCGTAGACGCAAGGGGGCGGGCTTAGCAGTCGTACCACTCGCGATCAGTGCCGGATTGGCTGTGACAGTCGGTCTGTTGCCAGTGGGAGCGCTCCCCATGGCCTGGGCCGCTCAGTCGGCAGCGGCACCCGAGCGTGCCGCGAGCGCGCAACCGACCTCTGCTGAAACGGAATCCAGCACCGCGGCCTCCGAGGACGAAGCACTGGCTCTGGCGAAGCGCCTGGGCAAGAAGGTGGAGGTGCTCTCGCAGCGGAGCGAGAGCAGCGACCTCTACGCCACCCCTGAAGGGGCACTGGAATCCCGCGAGTACATGCGGCCGGTCCGGACCCGGGTGGACGGCGAGTGGCGGCCCATTGACACGTCCCTCGCGGAGATCGGCACGGGTACCGACAAGGGCATGGTCGCGCCGAAGGCGGCTTCGGTCGGGCTGGCGTTCTCCGGTGGAGGCGCAGGACCGCTGGTGCGCCTGGAACGCGCAGGGCGGACCTTCCAACTGTCGTGGCCGGGCACCGTACCCGCACCGAGACTGGACGGTGACACGGCCACCTACCCCGGCATCCTGCCGGATGTGGACCTCCGGCTCTCGGCCCGACCCGAGGGCTTCACCCAGCTGCTCGTCGTCAAGTCGGCGGAAGCGGCACAGAGCGAGGAACTCGCCGAGCTGCGTTTCCAGTTGAGCACTGAGGGCTTGGTGGCAAGGGAGACCGTTGACGGCGGTCTCGAAGCGGTTGACGAGGGCGCGGGCGGTGTCGTCTTCGAGGCGCCCAAGCCGGTGATGTGGGACTCCAGCCCCGGGCCGCAGCAGACGCAGGGCCAGGGAGCAGGCACCGCAAACCTCGCATCGGAAACCGTACGGGCTCTGCAAATTGCCCAGGGCGCCGAAGCGGCAGGGGAACCTGGTGCCGGTGACTCGGGTCGCCTGGAGCCCGTGGGCGTCGACATCCCGGCCGGCGGCGACGAACTCGTCCTCACCCCGGACCGCGAGCTGCTCACCGGCCCCGACACGGTCTATCCGGTTTTCATCGACCCTCAGATGTACACGCCGCGCGCCACCGCCTGGACGATGGCCTCCCGGTACTGGGACAGCTCACCGCAGTGGAAGTTCAACGGTGACCCGGACGCCGGCCTCGGCTACTGCGGCTGGGACTACTGCGCCCCGCAGGACGTGAAGCGGCTCTTCTACCAGGTCCCGACCACCAAGTACGCGGGCCGCAGCATCCTCAAGGCCGAGTTCACCGTACGGGAGACGCATGCGGCTTCCTGCCAGGCCCGCGAGGTGCAGCTGTGGCGGACCAAGGGCATCAACTCGTCCACCACCTGGAACAGCCAGAACGCATCGGGCTTCTGGATCGACCGCCTTGAGACGCGGAGCTTCGCATACGGCTTCGACGGCTGTGCCTCGGCCGACGCCGAGTTCAACGTAAAGGGTGTCGTCGCTCAGGCGGCGGCCAACAAATGGCCGACGATCACCTTCGGGATGCGCGCCACCGACGAGGACGACCGCTACACCTGGAAGCGGTTCTCGGACGCCGCGTATCTGAGGGTGACCTACAACCGTCCGCCGCCGCGGATCAGCACCTCGCAGCTCACCATGGACCCGGGCGGCCCGTGCATGACGTCCACCAACGCGGTGAGCATCCGCTCCCGCGCGACGATCAAAGCCAGTGTCGTGTCCGACCCGGACAAGGACCGGGTCTCGGTGCAGTTCCGGGCGCGGTGGGACTCGGGCAGTTGGCTCTCGGCACGGAGCACGATCAAGGACTCCGGCGAGGACTTCTCCATGACGCTGCCGACCAGTGTCCCCGTGGACAAACTGATTGCCTGGGAGGTACGGGCCTGGGACGGCAAGGACGGGGACAACACCAGTGGCCAGTGGTCGTCCTGGAGTTCCCAGGGTGCCCACAGTTGTTACTTCAGGTATGACCTGGGGGTACCCGTCGGCCCCTCCATCACCTCAACGCAATACCCACGCGCGGACGACAGCGACCCGAACGATCCCTGGTGGGACGGAGTGGGCCGGTACGGCACTTTCACCATCGACGCGCCGGACACGGACGTCACCAAGTACTGGATCGGCGTCAACGGGTCGCCCAGCAGCAAGTACACGGTGACCACCACGGGCGGGGCCGCCAGGACGATCAAGGTGATGCCCACCAGACCGGGCCCCAACATCATCATGGCCAAGGCGTGGGACAGCGCCGGTAACGCCTCCGAACCGCGCACCTACCACTTCCGGGTCCGCTCCGGTCAGCCCGACCGGGTGTCCTGGCAACTGGACGAGGGCGCCGGGGCCAGCCAGGTCGCCGGTGTGGGCGGCGAGTGGCCCGCCACGATCAACGGGGTCAAGACCGGCGCCGAAGGCGTTTCGGGCAGCGGCCTCGAACTTGATGGCGTCGACGACTATGCGGCCACGGACTCCCCAGTCCTCAATACCGGTAAGAGCTTCTCGGTGTCGGTGTGGGCGAAACTGCCCAGCGACCACCCCACGTCCGGGACCGTCGCCGTCGCCCAGTCGGGTGCCAACACCAGCGGATTCGAGATCTACTACTCCACCGCGCTCGGCGGCTGGGTCTTCCTGCGGCACTCCGTCGACGCCTCGGGCGGCACGGCGGTCCGAGCCGTTCAGCCTGCCTGTCCGGCCGGGGACACAGTGTGCCTGGAATCCCGGCTCAACGCCTGGACACATCTGGTGGGCGTCTTCGACAACGTCAACCACGTGATGAAGCTGTATGTGGACGGCAAGGTCGTCGGCACCGCCCCCTTCACCGAGCCCTGGGACGCGCGGGGGCGCACCTTCCTTGGCGCCGCATCCCACTACGGGACCGTCGAGAACTTCTTCAAGGGTTCCCTCGACGAGTTCCAACTGTTCGACTACCAGCTCGAAGACGCTCAGGTGACCCGCCTTCACGAGCGAAACCCGGTGGAAACCGGTCGTCCAGCGAAGCTGGTCTTCCCGCTCGACGAGAAGGCGACCGACATCGCGCTGACCGGGCGGGCTCAGCCGGTCGCCGCCCAACTGCGCGGCGGAACCACCCCCGGAGGGGACGGAGTCAACGGCCGCGCGGTCGAGTTCGACGGGGTCGACGACTACGCGACCGCCGGCCGACCGGTCATGGACACCTACCAGAGCTTTGCGGTCTCCACCTGGGTCAAGTTGCCCAAGGACAAGGAGAGCCGGGCGATGACGGCTGTCGCCCAAAGCAGTGCCAACATCAGCGGATTCGAGCTGTACCACTCCACAGCACAGGGCGGCTGGGTGTTCCTGCGGCACTCCGCCGACGCCTCGAACGCCACCCCCGTGCGGGCCATCCAGACCGCCTGCCCCGCGAACACCAACTGCGCCGCAGCACGGCTCGGTCAGTGGAACCACGTCGTCGGCGTCTACGACATCGACGCCGCCGAGATCCGGCTGTACGTCAACGGCGTACTGGCGGCCACAACCGCCTACACCACGCCATGGCTGGCCACCGGTGAGGTCACGCTGGGCGCCGCCAAGGGCGCCAACGGGCTGATCAGCCCACTCAAGGGCGCCATCGACGATGTGCGGCTCTACGACCGGGCCATCTCCGACGACGAAGTACGGCAGTTGTTCAAGCAGCGGTCGCTGGTCAAGAGCCGGTGGAAGTTCGAGAGCGCCTCCACAGCGACCACGCCCGTCACTCCCGATGCTGGTCCGGGGGGCGCGGGACTGAGCCTCAACAAGGGCGCCAAGATCGGGTCAGGCTGGGTCGACGGTGGTCTGGAACTGGACGGCGTCGACGACTATGCCGCCACCGCGAGCGGCATCGTGCCCCTCGACACGGAGGCCAGCTTCACCGTCAGCGCCTTCGCACAGGCGGCGGCCGCCCCGACAGGCCCGGTCGCGTTGTTCAGCGCTCCGGGCACGAACAAGGACGCCCTGTCGGTGCGGTACATCCCGAGCGCCACGGGAGGAGCGGGCAGTGGACGTTGGCGGATCACCACCGCCGAGGCCGACAGGACTGACGCGGTGTCCACGCAGGTGGAGAACGGACAGTTCTACGGTCCGGAGGAGTGGACTCATCTGGCGTTGGTCTACGACGGCTTCGCCCACGAGATGCGGCTCTACGTCAATGGTGAGCTGGAGGAAGTCGCCTGCCAGGACGCCAATGAGGACGGCGAACCCGATGTCGCGGGCTGTACCGACCAGGTCTCGTTGGCCGAGAACGTCCTGACCTTCAAGGCTGTCCAGTCACTCCAACTCGGCCGCGACCGGGCCGGCGGGTACTGGCCCGGTTCGGTCTCCGATGTCTGGACCTTCCAAGGCGCGCTGAACGACGTACAGATCCAGCGGCTCGCGATCGGTGCGCCGGGCGCAGAGACGACCGTCCCCGGCAACGACTGACCGTCACGACCGGCTTCCACGACATCGGCCTCACACCCACACGAGGGATGAAGAACGAGGATGAACGGTAGAGCCCGCAAGCGAGTTCGCACGTTACGCCGCCGTGTCGCCCTGGCCTCGGCCGCGGTCATGATCGGCACCCTTCTGCAGGCCGTGACACAGGCCGAAGGCATCGCCGCTGACCGAGGCACTGGCCGTCCGGACCTGCCGGCGTCCGAGAAGCCGGTCGCCGTCACGCCTGTCGCGATCACCCCGCGCCCGACCGCGAAGAGCCCCCGCACCCCGCAGGAAGCTCCACGGGCCACTTGGCCGAAGGCTGCCTCGGCGACCGTCGAACTCAACGAGCGTTCCTCGTCCGTCGTACGTGCGAAGGGCCTGCCCCTGTCCGTGGGCAGCGCAAGGACGAACACGGTCGACGGCACCACGGTCGAGGCCCGCTTCTACGACCGAGGGGCAGCTCGGCGCGCAGGCTCGGACGGCCCACTGTTCACCCTGAAGCCCTCGAAACCACTGAAGACCAGGGCCGCCGTAAGCACCCGACTCGACTACTCCTCCTTCGCCGGGGCGTTCGGCGGCGGGTACGCCGCCCGGCTGCGCCTCGTCGAACTGCCCGCGTGCGCGCTGACCACACCGGCCCAGGCCAAGTGTCGTGCTGCCAAGCCCGTCGAGACCGTCAACGACACCGAGCGACAGACCCTCACCGCTCCCAGCGTCTCCTTGCGCACCTCCGGAGCCACCGTCCTGGCGGCCGTCGCCGACGACGCCGGCATGGGCGGCGACTACAAGGCGACCCCCCTTTCCCCTTCAGCCGCATGGAGCACGAGCCTCAACACCGGTGACTTCTCCTGGCAGTACGACATGGGAGTGCCGGACGTCCCGGGCGGGCTGACGCCGAGCGTGGGAATGTCGTACTCCTCGGGCTCGATCGACGGCCGGACCGGCAACAGCAACAACCAGGCCTCGTGGGCGGGCGACGGCTTCGACATATGGCCGGGGTCGATCGAGCGCCGCTACAAGTCGTGTGCCGACGACGGAGTGGAGAACGCCGACGGTGGCAGGCCCGGCGATCTGTGCTGGGCCTACGACAACGCGTTCATCTCGTTCAACGGCAAGGGCGGCGAGCTGGTGCCGAACGGCACCAACGCCTTCAAACTGAAGAACGACGACGGTACGAAGGTCGAGCGGAAATACGGCTCGACCACTGACGTGCGTGCCAACAAGGCCCGCGACGACGAGTACTGGAAGGTCACCACCCCCGACGGGACCCAGTACTACTTCGGCTACAACCGGCTGCCGGGCTGGGTGGACGGCAAGGAGGCCACCGACTCCACCTGGACCGTTCCGGTCTTCGGCAACAACGCCGACGAACCCTGCCACGCCTCGACGTTCGCCGCCTCCTGGTGCGAGCAGGGGTGGCGCTGGAACCTCGACTATGTCGTCGATCCACACGGCAACGCGATCGCGTACTACTACGACAAAGAGCTCAACTCCTACGGCCGCAACCTCAAGGCAGAAGACAGCACCCGATACACGCGCGGCGGCTCCCTCGACCGGATCGAGTACGGGCTGAAGTCCACCACCATGTACTCGGCGCAGGCACTGGCCAAGGTCGACTTCACCAGCGGCGAGCGCTGCCTGCCGAACGCGCAGACCACCTGCTCGTCCATCGGCAGCGACGCCTTCTACTGGTACGACACCCCGTGGGACCTGAACTGCGACGAGGGCGCGACCTGCGACAAGGGGCGGCTCTCCCCGGTGTTCTTCACCCGGAAGCTGCTCAGTTCGGTCAAGACCCAGGTGCTGAAGTCCGGTTCCTACGCCGACGTCGACTCCTGGCAGCTCGCCCACCGCTGGGGCATGGCCGACATCGACTACCAGTTGGAGCTGGACTCCATCCAGCGCACCGGCCACACCGCCACCCCCGCGGTCACCCTGCCGAAGACCACGTTCTCCTACGTCCAGCTCGACAACCGCCTGGACAGGACCGGTGACGGCTTCGCCCCGTTCACCAAGGACCGGCTGGCCACCGTCATGGACGAGGCGGGCGGTGCGATCTACGTCAGCTACTCGGCCCCGCAGTGCGACTTCGACGCGCTGCCGACCCCGCAGACCAACACCACACGCTGCTTCCCGCAGTACATCGGTGGTACCCCCACCGACGATCCCGACCTGCACTGGTTCAACAAGTACGTCACCTCCAAGGTCAGTCTGGGCGACCGCACCGGCAGTTCACCGGAGCAGGTCACGTTCTACGACTACCTGGGCGGTGCGGCCTGGCACTACGACGACGATGACGGGCTGTCGAAGGAGAAGTCCAAGACCTGGTCGCAGTGGCGCGGCTACGACCACGTCCGGGTGGTGACCGGAGGCCCAGAAGGACCGTCGGCGCTGCGCACGCAGGCGGACAGCTATTTCCTGCGGGGCATGGACGGCGACCGCAAGGCGCCGAGCGGCGGCACGAAGGAGGTCAGCGTCGCCCTGGGCGCGGGTGAGGGCGCCGCCCTCACCGACCACGACTCGGCCGCCGGATTCCTCTACAAGACCGTCAGCTACTCCGGACCCGGCGGCAACGTCCTGGCCAAGACCGTCAACCGGCCGTGGCACCACCAGACCGCGAGCAAGGTACGTGACTGGGGCACGGTCACCGCCAACCTCACCGGCACCGACCAGACCAGGACCTGGACCTCGCTGGACAACGGGGCCGGCGACAGGTGGCGTACGAGCACGGCGGACAACAGCTTCGAGACCACGGCCGGACGGATCACCCAGACCAACGACCTCGGGGACGACTCCACTTCGGCCGACGACAAGTGCACCCGCACCACCTACCCGGCCGCCGGGGCGATCCTCTCCCTGCCTTCCCGGGCCGAGTCGGTGGCCAAGGCGTGCGGTGCCACGACCGACCGTGCCAAGGACGTCATCTCCGACGTCCGAACCGCCTACGACGGTCTCGCCTACGACGCGGCGCCCACCAGGGGCGACCCGAGGGCGACCGCCATGCTCAAGTCCCACGACGGCACCACCGCCACGTACACGGAGACCAGCGCCACCTACGACGCGTACGGCCGCAAGCTCACCAGCAACGACCTGAGCGGAACCGTGACCGTCAAGTCCGGCGCCCTGACCCGCACGGACCGCACCGACGGCCGTACCGCCACGACGGCCTACACCCCAACCACGGGCTTCCCCACCTCCGCCAAGGTCACCACGCCACCCGTGACGCCCGGTGACAGTGCCACCGCGCAGACCTCCTCCTCCACCAACGACCCACTGCGCGGCGTGCCGCTGACCCAGACCGACACCAACGGCAAGGTCACCAACTTCGCGTACGACGCACTGGGCCGCACGGCCAAGGTGTGGCTCGCCAACCGGGGAACCGGCGACGTCCCCACGTACGAGTACACCTACACCCTCGGGGACAGGCAGCCGATCGCCGTCGGTACCAAGACCCTCGGCAACAACGGCGCCCAGATCACCTCGTACGTCCTCTACGACGGTTTCCTGCGCCCTCGTCAGACGCAGGACCCCGGTCCGGAGGGCGGAATGCTGCTCTCCGACGTCCTCTACGACGAACGCGGCCTGACGGCCCAGGAGTTCCTGCCCTACCACGTGCTGAAGAAGCCGTCCACGACGCTGTACAAGCCGCTGGACGCGCAGGATGTGGAGATCCAGAACCGCTACGCATACGACGGACTGGGCCGGCAGACCGAGCACCGGCAGATCCTCGGCAACGGTGACGGCGGCAGGGTCCTCAACACCACGAGGACGATCTACGGCGGCGACCGGACCACGGTCATCCCGCCGGTCGGCGGCACCGCCACCACGACGCTGACGGACGCCCGCGGCCAGACCACCGAACTGCGCCAGCACCACCAGCGCACTGCCGACTCCGCGTACGACACCACGAAGTACGGCTTCTCGCAGAGCGGAGCGGTGTCCAAGGTCACGGACCCGGCGGGCAACGAGTGGACGTACGAGTACGACCTGCTCGGCCAGCTCAAGCGGGCCAAGGACCCGGACAAGGGTGAACTCAAGTACTTCTACGACGACCGCGGCCTGCTCACCTCCACCGTGGACGCCCACAACACGCTCGCGTACGCCTATGACGGCCTCGGCCGCAAGACCGAACTGAGGTCCGGGTCAGCGACTGGCCCCCTGCGCGCCAAGTGGACGTACGACACGATCAGCGGCGCCAAGGGGCACATAGCCGAGTCCACCCGCTACACCGACGACGGCCAGGCCTACACCTCGAAGGTCGTCGCGTACGACCGCCTCTACCGGCCGCTGCGTACTTCCGTCACCATCCCGGACACCGAGGCGAACAAGGGGCTGGCCGGAACGTACGTCTCGACCACCGAGTACACGGAGTCCGGCCTGATCGGCGGCGTCGGCCTGCCCAAGGCCGGAGCCCTCGCAGGCAACTCGGTCGGCTACAAGTACGAGGACGACACATTGCGGCCGATCCTCGTGGACGGCCTCGATGGCATCAAGTCCTCGGTCAACTACACCCTCACCGGTGATCCGCTCCAGTACGAACTGTCCAACGCGGGCGGCAAGTTCGTCTGGATCACCAACGAGTACGAGCCCGGTACCCGGCGGCTTGCCCTCAGCCGAGTGAACCGTCAGGACGTCGCGGGCGTCGACCAGGCTTCCAGCTTCCGGTACGACGAGACCGGCAACGTCCTCTCCGTCTCGGACACCTCCCGCTCCGGCACGGACACCCAGTGCTTCGACTACGACTACCTGCGCCGGCTGACGGAAGCGTGGACCCAGTCCACGGGCACCTGCGCGAGCGCACCCGGCGCGTCCGTACTCGGCGGCCCGGCGCCGTACTGGCAGTCGTACACCTACGACAAGATCGGCAACCGGCGCACCGAGGTCGAGCACGACGTCACGGGCGATGCCTCGAAGAACGTCTCCAGCACGTACGACTACCCGGTGCCGGGCGCGAACGTGGTCCAGCCGCACGCCCTGAAAGCGGTCACCCGGACCGGCCCCGGCGTCGTCGCGGGCGACAGCTTCACCTACGACGCGACCGGCAACACCAAGACCCGGACGCTGGGCAGCGGCACCACCCAGGACCTCGTCTACGACGCCGAGGGCCGGTTGGCAAAGGTCACGGAGCCGGTCGAGGGCGGATCCCCGAAAATCACGGAGTACGTCTACGACGCCGACGGCAACCGCCTGATCGCCCGCACCCCGACCGAGACCACGGCCTACCTGGGCGCGACCGAGATCTCGGTGGCGAAGGGCACGACAACTCCCAAGGCCACCCGCTACATCGCCCTCGGCGGCGGCCACCAAGCGGTCCAGGACAACAATGGCAAGGTCTCCTTCACGACCGCCGACCACCACGGCACCGGGCTCCTCGCCATCGACGCCGCCACCCAGCAGCTCAGCCAACGCCGCGCCTCGCCCTTCGGCGGCACACGGGGCCCCGAGCCTGCGTCCTGGCCCGGCACGAAAGGCTTCGTCGGCGGGACGAACGACGCCTCAACGGGCCTGACCCACCTGGGCGCCCGCGAGTACGACCCGTCCACGGGCCGTTTCCTGTCGGTCGACCCGCTGATGGACCTGACCGACCCGCAGCAGATCAACGGCTACAACTACGGGAACAACAACCCGCTCACCTTCATGGATCCGTTGGGGACGGAGCCGGGTGTCAGCGGCGACGGGGGGTGCTCGTACGACCTTGACAGCTGCGATCAGGCGACGCAGGACGCCGTCGGTTACGACCCGGCGACGGGTACGGCGGATCCGGCGCGGGCGAAGAAGCCGGGGAAGAAGAGCACTACTCAGGACGACCCTGCGACGGCGGTCAATGTCAGCCAGAAGGACGACGGCTACGTCTATGTCGAGGACCAACGGATCCCGAGCGCCCGCGAACTGGAGGCGCATTACCCCCAGTACGACGAGGACAAGCGACTCAAAGTCTGGGCACAGGAGGACATGTGCCGCACCGCCGCACAGCAGGCTGGGCGTTTCTGCGGAGCCGCCGAGGCTCTCGGACTGGTCGTATACGGACAGAGCCCCTTCGAGAAGCTGGTCACCTTGATTGTGGTCAGCCTGGTTGCCCCGGATGTCGCCGCCTGGAAGAGCTGCCTGAGCGGCGACAGCGTCAAGAGCTGCGGCTCTGCGGCGCTGGACCTGCCGCTGGCGAGGGTGTTCAAGGGAGCGAAGGTTCTCAAGGGCTGCAATAGCTTCGTGCCCGGTACCGAAGTACTGATGGCGGACGGCACCACGAAGCCCATCGAGGACGTCCGGATCGGCGACAAGGTTCTGGCGACTGACCCGAAGACCGGCAAGACGGTGGTCAAGACGGTCACTGCCGAGATCACGGGCAAGGGCTGGAAGCGTCTGGTCAAGGTGACCATCGACGTCGATGGTGACAAGGGCACCAAGACTGCTTCGGTCACGGCGACCGGTGGACACCCTTTCTGGGTTCGGGAGCTGGGTGAGTGGATCGATGCCACGGAATTGAGGGCGGGCGAGCGGCTGAGCACGAGTGTCGGTGCATATGTGCGGATCGTTGCTGTCAAGCAGTGGAACGTGCTGTCAGAGACAGTTCACAACCTGACTGTCAGTGACGTGCACACGTACTATGTGCTGGCGGGGCAGACTTCAGTCCTGGTCCATAATTCTCGCGCTGGAAACTTGTGTCCGCACCCAGACGCGGAAGGGCCCCATACGACGTTCCGTCGCGACGGAACGACTGGTGAGATCGACCACTATGAATCCTATGACCGACCGTCAGACCCCCGGGATCCGAGGCCGTTTGTCCCGACGAAACGAGTCGACGTGAAGGGTAAACCTCACTACGACAAGAAGACTAAGACCAGAGTTCCGACACCGCACGTAAATCTTCCGGATGGATCGGCAATCCCCGCGGAGCCCTGGGAAATCCCTAGAAGGAACCCATGAATTCGGCCTTGAAGGTTCTCCAGCAGTGGTACGCATCCGCCTGTGACGGAGACTGGGAGCACTCATACGGCGTTCGAATCGAAACAACCGACAATCCTGGCTGGATCCTCGCTGTCGACTTGGTCCGAACTTCGCTTTACGGTCGCACGTGCGAGAGTGAAGATCAATGCAGTGATGGGTCCTGGATGTCGGCAAAGAGTGACGGAACCGAGTTTGTGGCAGCATGTGATCCAGGATCATTGGAGAGGGTAATCGAATATTTCATCGAATTCTCTGCTCCTGGGTCAATAAAGTAGCGACGATCTCAGGCGCCCGTCAGTACCATGGCGGGCGCCCGAGTTTCCAATCTCCACAGGACTTTCGTAGCTGTTCAGGTGCTCCGGCCTGGGGTTTCTCTCAGGCCGGTGAAGTCATTCGTCCTATTTTGGGGCAGCTTCCAGGTTTGTAGAGTTAATTCCGCGATCCGCTCACAGTGTCGTGACCTGCAGAGGTGGCCGATGCAGGGGGCTGAATAGTTACGGATTTTCTGCCTCTGTGCGAGTGAGGCTAAATAGCTGAGCGCCCTGGAGAGGGCTGCTAAAGGAGTTATCGATGGATAATCCGATGGAGTATCCAAAAATTAAATCCTGGGCGGATGAGTGGGGGGGCGTAGATTATATAGATTATGTAAAACGCAATGGCGACCTGGCATTGCTAGTCGCATTTTCTCGAATCTTCTGGCCTCGCTTTGTCGAGGTGGGGGGCTGCGTGCTGTGGGATCGTGCGTATGAGGAGTCGAACTTTAATGTCTGGCAGGAGAGCCTCTCTGGTGATTCCAGAAGAATTGAGGTGACGCTGAATCAGTTGAGAGTTTGGCAGGTTGTCGAATCAGGGGATATGAGTGAAGATCGGCAGGCGCTAGAATTTATTGCCGCATGTATTGCGAAAACTTGGAGAGCTGCTTTGCGTGCCGAATTCCCTGACCGATCTTTCGACGTCCGGGTCATCAACTCCGAGGATGGGCCCATCGTTACTTTCTCTTCTGGTTCGCAATAGATCTACGGCTCGGTCATCCGATGTGCCGGGCGGTTTTCGGGAGGGAGCCCTTCTCTTGCAAGCACGACGATCAGTGGAAGCAGAGCCACTATGGCCAATTCCAAGGGTTTTGTCGCCAGGGCCATCGATGGGAACATAAATACCGTGATGACTAATGTGGACCAGGCCTACATCAACCGCCTCCAAGGAGGGCGCTGATCGTGGCTGACGTCAGAGTCACTTACGATCAGAAGGCGGATGCGGCGTACGTTTACTTCGCCGATCCGAAGAAGCACCTGAATGTGGCACGCATGTATCCCTGCGATCCGATCGATGTCGGTGGCATGATCAACCTCGACTTCGACGAGAGCGGGCGCCTGGTTGGTATCGAGGTGTTGGCGGCCAGTTCAAAGCTGCCCCAATACTTGCTCGACGTAGCGGAGCGACTCGATATCGAGGGTTCATGAACGGTGCCAACAGATTCGAATCAATTAAGTGTCGCGTGAATGAAGTTCTCCAACGTGCAATGCCTGGGAATTCAAAGGCTCCATTCGCGCGAAACTAGGGGTTCCAGGCGGTTAGTACTGCAGTATTAGTTCGAAGGTGCAACCGACGTGTGGCGCCATCTGGCGCGACTCGATTTTCGGATAGATCTGCCTGAATTCAGGAGTGCAAGTGAAAAACCGCTGCCGCATTACTTTATGTAGCTCGCTGCTGGTTACTTTTGCGTTGCTGGCCACCGGATGTTCGTCTCCGGAGGACCATGTGGCTGGCAGCTCGATTCGCCCGGCGTCATCGAGTCCCGCTGCCTCCCCCGAACCCCGCGCGCTCACTCAGGCCGAGTTGGAGGCCGCCAGGCTGACCGAAGGCGACGCGGCCCGTTATGTGATCTTTCTGGGAGACGAGACGGTGGCGGATCTGGAAGAGGTGAAAGTCGACGTCGCGCCCGCTGTGTGCCTACCTGCTGCCGAGGTGCTCTTCCGCGGACGAGGGAAGGGGCTGACTGGGTATGCGAGTTCAACCGTGAGCGAGCCCAAGGAATTTACCCCGACCGTTGACGTAAAGCTGACCAGCTATCCCGCTGATAAGGCTGAACAGGTTTTCTCCATGATGGAGAGGTCTCTTCCGGAGTGCAGGTCGTTCGTCTTCCGTTCGGCGTACGGAGAAGCGATTCGCGCGCAGCTCGTGACTAAAGGAATGTCGGGCCTGGGTGACGAGGCCATTAACATGGAAATGTTGTACGCGGCTGATGGGGTTGAGTCCTTTACTTCGTATGTTCTTGTGCGCACGGGCGGTATCATCTCTTACTTCCGTGCTCACAGTTCGATGGAAAGTTCCTTACCGGAGGGGAAGAAAGAGAAATTCAGGGCGGAAGTCCAGGATGATGCCGTCTCACGGCAAGTAGCCAAGGTGGATTCCGCTCTGCGGGCGGGGCCGGCAGTTTGACCGCTGTAGGGGTTCTCCGCGGTGGTGCGATTCTGTGCGTTCTCATGGCGACGGCCCCAGTCGCCCCCGGTGGTGAGGGCTTTCGCGTGGCTCAGGTGGGCAGATTTCCGCCTTTGACGGAGTCGACGAAAGATGACCATGCAGCTGCGACGAAGATGACGGCAGGGCCGTGCGGGTTTTTGGAATCACGGACCGGAACGCCATCGGAGTGGCCGTCTGATATTTCGATGCAGCCGCCTGCCGAATTCTCGCTGTAACTGGACTTTCGCCATTTAGGTAGAGTCGATGCATTAGGAATCGTATTCAACTTCATACTCTTTCAGATATTTACGGATCAGGTCGAGTGATTCATCGTCCGTGAGGGCGAGAGTGCGTGCCGTGTCGAACTTCTGCGTCAGCTCCAGAACCCTTCGCGGGGACTCTACCGGCTCACCGGAATCGAAGCTCTCGACTACGGCGATGGTTGTGCCGTCCGGCAGGGTGTGCAAGGTAAGGCTTCCCCCGAGGATGGGGTGCGCCCCTTTGGTGAAAGGTAGTACCTGTACGGTCACGTGCGGGCGGGATGCGAGCCGCAGCAGATGCTTTATCTGCTCAATCATGCACGAGATGCCACCGATTGGGCGCTTAAGTGCCGACTCATCCATAATCCCCCAATAGTAAGGGGGTTCCTTGCGCTCCAGGATTCGCTGTCGCTTCACGCGAACGGCGACACGGTCATCAATCTGCTCATCGGACTCTCCTAGCAAGACTCTCCGGAATGCTGCCCGTGAATATTCCGGGATCTGAAGAAGCCCTGGGACGACGCTGCTGTTGAAGACCTGGATGCGCTGGGCTTCGGGCTCCTTGTCGATGGCCTTGCGGCTGTAGTCCGGAATCAAGGTGTCGTGCGCCAGTTCCAGCAACTCCGCCAGCACTCCGTCGGCCTCGAAGAACTCGTCCAGCGTGTTGACCAGCGCCTCCGAAGGCAACTGCTCCCCAAGCTCCACGCGCCCCAAGTAGCTGTGCGAGTAGCCGCCCACGCGTTCGGATAGCTGACGTAGTGACAGGTCCTTGCGTTCTCGGAGTCGTCGCACCCGTCTGCCGAGCCTGACTCGTGGCGTGAGCTTGGCGTCTTCGCTGTTCAGCTCCACTCCGTCGACCCTCTCTTCGTGCCAACTTGCTGTCACTCAAGGGCGTTCGGTGACAGTCCAAGCATGTACCCGACCGGCCCCATCGGTCATGTTGGTGACGGTTGGAGCACAGTGCGTAGCTACCCGCCTGATCGGGATGCGCACACACGAGGCGTGAGGTGTACGGAGTGACCATGACGCAACACACGGACGAACAGCCCCCTGAGCGCGGGGCGTTGGTCTACGACCCGGTGGCGTGCAAGGCGGGGGAGTACCAGGACAGGGCGGGGCCGTACGTGATGCTGCGCCCCGTGGGCGGGGGCCGGGAGTGGCAGGCCGACCCGGCGTTGATTCGCCCGGCGACCCCGGCGGAGCGGCTCAGTGCCGAGGTCAAGGCGGCCAACGAGCGTGCCGGGCGGGCGCTGTGAGCACGCCGGGCTCCGATGTGAGCCGTCCGCCCGTTCCGGTCGCCGACTGTGCGACGTGCGCCGAACTCGCCGAGTGCCGTGCAGCGGCGCGTGCGGTGTTCGACCGCAGCGCGGAGACGGACGCCAACGTGTTGATGCGTCAGCACCAGCGGCAGGCTCACGAGAGTCAGGACCACTCCGTGCCTATCCGGCGGACGTTCCGGTACGTGCCGTTCACGATCGTGCAGGACGCGACGGCCGAGCCGGAGTACGCGACGCGTTGCGTCTCGGGGGGTGAGTCCGAGTGTGGCGCCGAATCCGGTGTGCGGGGGCATCCAGCGGATGTTGAGGAGTGGCAGCGCAGGCACACGCAGGAGACTCGGCACGAGCGGTACCGGCGTACGTTCGCGGATTACGCGGTCATGGAACCGCCGGACGGAGTCCCTTCCGGACTTCCGGCCGGCCTCGAACCGGCACGTGTCGCGCGGGCGTGTACGTCATGAGGTGACCGTGTGGCTGACTGGTGCCGACGACCGACGATGCGTGCTGGGCCGAGGATTGAGGCGCTGTGCGGGCCCACGCCAGCCTGAGGAGCCACACCGTACAGACGTCCCCTGAGCCCGGCGATCCCGGCGCAACCTCCACAGCAGGCCCACCAGGTTGACATGGCTCATTCACGCAACGTCCACATCTGGCGCGTGTGAGCGACAGGATTCGGCCATTGACTCTGTCCGCGCGGTGCCCTCCGGTACGGCGTGGGGAGAGTCGTTTCCGTTTTCTGAGGGGCGTACGTGGTGTCCACGCAGGAGGGTTCCGGCAGACCGGAGTCCGACAGACCCGTGCCTCGGCGGCTGCACACCGCCAGGGGGTTCGGTGACCGGGTCTTCCGGATCCAGTTGACGGCCACCGGGGTTGTCGTCCTGGCCGTGATGGCGGCCGTGGGGTTGTTCCTGCTGCTCAGGGCGGGGCAGGCGCTGCATGCCCGGGGCCCGGCGTTCCTCACAACGGCCGCCTGGCAGCCGGACGTTCACAACTTCGGCATCGCGGCCGTGCTCACCGGCACCCTGCTGATCGCCCTCGTTGCCGTCACCATCTCCGTACCGCTTGCGGTGGGAACGGCCCTGTTCATCTCCGACGTCGCCCCGCGCGGACTGCGCCGCACGCTCGTCAGCATGGTCGACCTGATGGCCGCCGTACCGTCGGTGGTGTACGGACTCTGGGGGCTGTTCTTCCTTCAGCAGCACGTCATCGGGCTGTCGCGCTGGCTGTCCGACTGGTTCGGCTGGATACCGCTGTTCACGGTGGACGGTATTCAGCCAGGCGACCCGCTCGCCTCCGACAGCGTGTACACGGCGTCCACCTTCGTCGCCGGGATCGTCGTCGCGCTCATGGTCGCGCCGATCCAGTGCTCGGTCATGCGCGAGGTCTTCTCCCAGGCACCGGCGGGCGAACGGGAGGGCGCCTACGCGCTCGGCGCCACCCGGTGGGGCATGATCCGCTCGGTCGTGCTGCCGTACGGCAAGGGCGGGATCATCGGCGGCACGATGCTGGGGCTGGGCCGGGCGCTCGGCGAGACCATCGCCGTCTATCTGATCATTTCGCCGGTCTTCACCATCCAGCCGCACATCCTGCAGACCGGCTCGAACTCGGTCTCCTCACTGATCGCCCTGCACTACGGAGACTCCTCCGAGTTCGGCATGTCGGCGCTGATGGCGGCGGGCCTGGCGCTGTTCCTGCTCACCCTGGCGGTCAACTTCACCGCGTCCTCGGTCGCGGCGCGGTCGCGCTCGGGCGCACAGAGCGAGGCATGAGATGACAGTCGTAGAGGAAACCTTCGTCGAGGCCGCCGAGCCTGTCGTGCCCGAACCTGTGTCTGTCCCTGCCCCTGAACAGCCGCGCCGCATAGGTGGCGTGAGCCGTACCGCCGTACTGTCCCTCACCGGCGCCGCGGCCTCCGCGCTGTGCGTCACGATCCTCCTGTTCGGTGAACTGGCCCCGTTCTCAGGGGCGTTGGGCTTCGCCGTCACCGCCTACGTCGTCTTCCTCACCGTCTACGCGGTGCTGACCGGGTTCGAGGAGGACGGGCAGGCCGTACGGGACCGGGTGATGACGGTCGTGCTGTGGACGGCGGCCTCGCTGCTGTTCTCCGCGCTCGCCCTGGTCGTGGGCTTCACCGCCTGGCGCGGCAAGGACGCCCTGCCGCACGGCAACTTCTTCACGCAGGACATGCAGGCGGCGGGCCCGCTCGACCCGTTGACGATGGGCGGTATCGCCCACGCGATGGCCGGCACGCTGATCATGATGGCGATCGCGCTGACGATCACGGTCCCGCTCGGGCTGGCCTGCGCCGTCTACCTCAACCAGATCCCCGGGCGCTTCTCCCGCTTCGTCCGCACGATCGTCGAGGCGATGACCGCGCTGCCGTCGATCGTGGCCGGCCTGATGGTGTACGCCGTCTGGATCCTCGGCCTCGGCATGCAGAAGTCGGGCCTCGCGGCCGGGTTCGCGATCAGCGTGATGATGCTGCCGATCGTGATCCGGGCCTCGGACGTGGTGCTGCGCCTGGTGCCGGGCACCCTCACGGAGGCGGCGGAGGCGCTGGGCGCACCACGCTGGCGCACGGTGTGGCACGTGGTCCTGCCCACCGCCCGCTCGGGCCTCGCGACCGCAGTCATCCTGGGCACGGCACGCGGCATCGGCGAGACGTCCCCCGTCCTCCTGACCGCAGGCTTCACAGCGGCCCTCAACGCGGACCCGACGTCCGGCCCGATGGTGTCCCTCCCCCTGGCGGTCTTCAACTTCGTCAAGTCCCCGCAACCGGAGATGATCGCGAGGGGCTTCGGCGCGGCGGCGGTCCTGATGACGATGGTCCTGGTCCTGTTCGTGATCGCCCGAGTGATCGGCGGCCGAGGCCCCGGCCACCAAACCCGCAGCCAGTCCCGCAAAACGGCCCGAGCATCGCGCCGAGACGTAGCCCGCTTCGCCGAACTGCACGAGCCTGCGCCCAAGCCCGGCCTGTCTCTGTTCGACACCCCCGCCCCTGACCCGGCCGCAGCCGCCGACGGCGAGCACGCCCCACAGGGGCCACCCGCACCCGACGACGAAAGCAGCACGGGTGGTGCGGGTGGGATCAACAACCCGGCCGAAGGCCGGGAAACCACCCCCCGACCCGCACCCGCAGACGCACCGGCCCCCGGAGAGACCGACTGATGCCCAGCCACCTCACCACCGCTCTCCGGCGCCTGCGCACGCCGAGGAAGGCGGCAACCCTCGCCGTCCTGCTCGGCATGGTCGCCGCCCTCCTCGCCGGACCGGCGGCGCCACCCGCCGTCGCCGAGAGCTACACCCCCGTCGCCGGAGCCGGCTCCACCTGGGCGGAGAACGCCATCGAGCAGTGGCGCAAGGCCGTCAACCAGTACGGCATGCGCATCAGTTACGCGGGGAGCGGTTCCTCCGACGGGCGGCGGCAGTTCCTCAGCGGGACCGTCGACTTCGCCGTGTCCGACATTCCCTTCCAGACCAACCCCACCGACGGCTCCGCCGCCGAACGCCCCTCCTCCGGCAGCTACGCCTACATGCCGATCGTCGCCGGCGGCACCTCGTTCATGTACCACCTCACCGTCAACGGCAGAAAGGTCACCAACCTCCGCCTCTCCGGAGACGTGGTCACCAAGATCTTCACCGGCGTCGTCAAGTACTGGGACGACCCCGTCGTCAAGGCCGACAACCCGGGGCTCCAGCTCCCGCACCGTGCCGTCGTCCCCGTCGTCCGCTCCGACGGCTCCGGCTCCACCGCCCAGTTCACGATGTGGATGGCCAACCAGCACCCCTCGCTGTGGAAGGCGTACTGCGCCAAGGTCGGCCGCTCGGGCGCCTGCGGCCAGACCTCGTACTACCCGACCGTCTCCGGCATGATCGCCCAGTCCGGCGACCCGGGCGTGGCCGGATACGTGGCCCAGAACTACGGTGAGGGCGCGATCGGGTACGTCAACTACTCGTACGCCGTCAACGAGGGCTATCCCGTCGCCAAGGTCCTCAACCACGCGGGCTACTACACCGAGCCCACCCCGAAGAACGTCGCCGTCTCGCTCCTCAAGGCGAAGATCAACACCAACAAGGCCTCCGCCGACTACCTCACGCAGAAGCTCGAAGGCGTCTACAACGACACCGACAGGCGCAACTACCCGCTGTCCAGCTACTCGTACATGATCCTGCCGCTCAAGGTGCAGGGCACCTTCACCAAGGACAAGGGCAAGACGCTCGGCGCCTTCTCCTACTACTTCATGTGCCAGGGCCAGCAACAGGCGCCCAAACTCGGCTACTCACCCCTGCCCATCAACCTGGTCCAGGCCGGCTTCGACCAGATCCGCCGCATCCCCGGTGTGAAGGCGCAGAACATCAACATCAAGGGCTGCAACAACCCCACGTTCAGCACCGACGGCCACAACAAGCTCGCCGAGACCGCCCCTTACCCGGCCGCCTGCGACAAGAAGGGAGCCCCGCCCTGCACCACGGGCAGCGGCGGCGCCAAGCCGGCCTCCGGATCGGGCGGTTCGGGCGGTACGTCGTCGGGGGGCGCGTCCGGCGGTACGGCCTCCGGCGGCACCGCGTCCGGCGGAACCACCGGCGGCTCGGCGACCGGCGGCAGCGCGACGGGCGGCACCGCGGCGAGCGGGGGCGGCACCGGGCAGCCGTCTGTCGACCCCGACACCGGGCAGGCCCTGACCACGGGCGGCAGCACGGCCACCGGCACGGGAACCGGCACCGGCGGCACCGCGGTAGACGGCACCGTCGCCCTGGCCCAGCCGGTCGCCGTCGCCGGACGCGGCGGCTGGACCGGCACCCAGACCCTGATGCTCCTCGCCGCCCTGCTCATCCTCGGGCTGGTCCTGCTGCCGTCCGCAGTGGCCCGGGCCCTCGGCGCGAACCGCGATACCACGGACGGGAGTTCGCGATGAAGGCGACGACCATGAGTACTCCTCGGATACGTCGGCTCCTCCTGCGCCTCGTCACCGGAGCCACCGCAGGCGCCCTCGCCGGCCTCGCCCTCGCCCAGACCGCCCCACCCGCCACCGCAGCCGCCGCAGCCGCCGCAGGCACCGGCTCCGCCGTCACCATCTCCGGACGCGGCGAGTTCGCGGACATGCGATTCACCGTCAGCCAGACCGAGCACCTCACCAGCCAGGCCGTCACCGTCTCCTGGACCGGCGGCACCCCCACCACCCTCGCGGGCACCCTCTTCAACACCGACTTCGTGCAGATCATGCAGTGCTGGGGCGACGACGACGGCACCGTCCCCACCAACCCCGGCCCGCCCCGCACCCAGTGCCAGTACGGCGCCTCCCCGACCACCGACCGGGGCAGCTGGCCCGGCAACGAGTACGACGACACCCGCAAGGTCTTCTACAGCGCCGACCCCACCAACTACGGCCAGGACGACCGCTACGGCGCCGGAAACGTGTCCGGCCTCGGCGAGGTCCCCTTCAAGGCCGTCGACGGCACCCTCATCACCTCCGGCACCCAGAACAACGCCCTGTTCAACCGCAACACCACCAACGAGGTCGACTTCGCCCGTACCGGCGCCGACGGCACCGGCCGCGAGTACGTCGAGGTCCAGACCGCCAACGAGGCCCCGCACCTCGGCTGCGGTGTCCCCGTACGCCAGAACGGGACGATCAAGCCCCGCTCCTGCTGGCTGGTCATCGTCCCGCAGGGCCATCTCGACCTGGACGGCAAGCCGTACGCCGACACCAGCCAGGTCAACGCCGGCTCCCCGGTCTCCGCGACCAACTGGAAGAACCGCATCGCCGTGAAGCTCGGCTTCAACACGGTCGGCGCCAACTGCGCGCTGGGCTCCGACGAGCGCGCCACCACCGGCAGCGAACTCGCCGCCGACGCCATGTCCAGCTGGCAGACGGCCCTCTGCCCGAGCGGCAAGGTGTACGGCTACACGGAACTCGGCGAGCCCGACACCCGTGCCCGTCTCATCGCCGACGGCTCGTCCGGTCTGGCGTTCACCACGCGCGCCCTCGGCGCCGACGAGGGCACGACCGCCCCGGCGGACCCCACCGTCTACGCGCCAACTGCCCTCTCCGGCACGGTCATCGGCTTCACCGTCGAGCGCAGGCCGAAAGCCGGCGCCTCCGAAGCCGTCCGCAAGCTGGCCGGGACCAAGGTCGAGTCCCTCGACCTCACACCCCGGCTGGTCGCCAAGCTGCTCACCGAGTCCTACCGGAACTCCCCCTGGGGAGCGGTCGTCGGCACCACCGCCGCGAAGGGCTACGGCTGGGCGAAGAACAACCCGGCCGGGCTGGCGAGCGACCCCGAATTCATCGCGCTCAACCCGGAGTTCGCCGAACTGTCCGTCCCTGAGACCCCGGCCACCGACACCGACCTGCTCACCGCCCTCGGGCACAGCGACTCGGCGCGCGCGGTCTGGCAGTGGATCGTCTCCGACAAGGAGGCGCGCAACTTCCTCGCGGGCGTCTCCGACGACTGGGGCATGAAGGTCAACCCGTACTTCAGCACCAACACGGACCTCAACCCCACCGGCTTCGCCTTCGACCCGGCCGACACCGACACCTACCCCAAGAGCGACCCCTGGTGCACGATCCCGCCGGGCACCGGCGCCACCGCCCCCCAGTGCATGATCGACTTCCACCCGTACGTCTCGGACATGCACGCCGGCGCCCTGCACACCCGGCGCGCCGACAGCCTCTGGAAGGCGACCTGGGACCCGCTGGCCAGCCCGCCCGCGTACAAGAGCCCCGGCCCGCAGACGGTCGGCTCCCGGTTCGTGATCACGGTGACCGACGCGGCCTCCGCCGCCCGCTACGGCCTTCAGACCGCGCGCCTGCGCAACGCCTCCGGCGCCTTCGTCGCCCCCACCACGACCTCCCTCACCACCGCCGCCGCGAGCGCGTCCGGCGCCAAGGCCCCCGAGATCAGCCCGGCCAAGGCCACCGCGAAGGGCGCGTACCCGCTCGCCCAGCTCGTCTACGCGGCCGTACGCCCGGCGAAGCTCGACTCCGCCGCCCGCAAGGACTACGCGACCCTGCTGACGTACGCGGCGGAGAAGGGCCAGATCAGCGGCGCCGACCCGGGCCGCCTCCCGGCCGGTTACGCCCCCCTGTCCAAGGCCCTGCGCGCGAAGACCGCCAAGGCCGCCGCCGCCCTCGCCCACTACACCGGCCCGGCAGCGGACAACGGGGGTACGGGATCCGGCAGTTCGGCCTCCGGCGGGTCGAACGGCGGTACGTCCGGCGGCGGTTCCGGTGACTCCGGCGGCCTGGGCGGTACGGAGGGCGGGGCCGCGACCGGCGGCGGAACGACCGGCGGTGCCGGGTCCGTTGCCGGCGGCGCGAGCGCCTCGCCGAGCGACAAGCCCTCGTACGACGGAGGACAGGCCGTCCAGACCACCGCCGCCGGCACCACGCCCGCCGACCCGGCGAACTCACTCCGCTACGCCGTCCCGGTGGGCGCCGCGCTCGGTGCCGCCGCCGGTCTCGGGGCGCCCTTCGCGGGCGGCAGCCGACTGCGGCTGCCGCTCAGGGTCCCGCTTCCCGGCGGTCGCACCGTGACCGTCATCCCCGAACTCGCCCTCCCGGAACGGCTGCGAAAGCTGCTGCCACCCGGCCGGGGCTGACCCCGGAGCCCGCGGCCACCCGGCCCCGGCTCCCCACAGACGGCCGCCCGCCCCGAATCGCAGTCGGGGCGGACAGCCCGTACCACCTTGCCAGATCCGCCAGATCCGCCAGATCCGCCAGATCCTCTCTCGTTCCACGACGCACAACAGGAGAACCTCGATGCGCAGAACGCGCCTCACGGCGGCCATGGTCGCCGCCGCCGTGGTGTCCGGCACGCTGGCTCTCGCGAGCCCGGCGTCCGCCGACCCAACCCCCGCCGGAACGTTCCGCCAGCTGGTCGGCACGGGTTCCGACACCACCCAGGACGTCCTGAACGCCCTCGCCGGTGACACCGTCAACGACAAGAGCTACGCCGACACCGCCGTGAAGTCGACGGCCGGCGCGGGTCTCGCCTCCTATGACGCGATCGGCTCCGCCACCATCCAGACCCGCTCGGGCGGTACGACGTTCAACCGGCCCAACGGCTCGGGCCCCGGCCGGACCGCGCTCAGCATGTCGCTGACGGGCGACCTCTTCCCCAACGCGACGGGCGTCTCCGTCAAGGGCCAGGTCGACTTCGCCCGCTCCTCCGGCGGCCCGAGCGTCTCCGGCACCGCGCTCACGTACATCCCGTTCGCCCGGGACGCGGTCGGCGTCGCGGTGCGCGGCACCGGCCTCGACAGCCTGACGGTCGACCAGCTGCACGACGTCTACGCGGCCGGCAGCGACCACAAGATCAACGGCCAGACCGTGCAGCCGGTCCTCCCGCAGAGCGGCTCCGGCACCCGCAAGTTCTTCCTCGGGGCGATCGGCCTCAACGAGAACACGGTCGACACGAGCATCGAGACCGTCCAGGAGAACCAGGCCGACGCCGCGCTCGACGAGGACGGCACGCTCGTACCGTTCTCCGTGGGCAGCTGGATCGCGCAGAGCAACGACGTCGCCCCCGACCACAGCAAGACCGCGATCGCCGCCGGCGCGCACCTCGCCAGCGTCACGCTGCCCGGCGACACCGGCGCCACCAGCCCGGTCACCACGGTCAACGGCAAGCTCGCCCCGGTCGGCGGCTACTACGAGAACGCCACCTTCGGCCGTGACGTCTACAACGTCGTCCCGACCCGGGCGATCGACCCGAGCAGCATCTTCTTCGACAAGGACCTGTACGACGTCTTCGTCACCAGCGGTACCCACGAGGCGGCCCTCGCCTCCGACGCCGCCGAGGCCGTCATCGCCAAGTTCGGCTTCGTGAACGAGTCGTACAACGGCTCGGTCAACCTGGCCAAGCACGCCAAGGTCGGCGGCCTGGAGATCACCGGCCTGGAAGCCAAGACGCCCGCCAAGCCCGCCCTCAAGACCACCCTCGGCGACGCGAGCGTCAAGCTGACCTGGACCGCGCCGAGCCCGGCCCCGGCCCAGCCCGTCACCGACTACCGCGTGACGCTCCTCGGCGCCGACGGCGGCGTCGTGGCCACGAAGGACGTCCCGGCCACCACCACCTCGTACACCTTCGCGAACCTCGCCGTCGGCACGTACACCGCCTCGGTCTCCGCCGCCAACCTCATCGGCACCGGCGACGCCGCCACCTGGACCGGCGCCGTCAAGTACGCCAGCACCACGAAGGCGTCCGTCGCCACGACCGCGTACGGCAAGGCCCCCAAGGTCGCCGTCACCGTGACCGGCACCCACGGCGTCGTCCCGACCGGCAAGGTCACCGTCAAGGAGGGCACCACCACCCTCGGCACCGGCACCCTCAACAGCGCCGGCAAGGTCACCGTCAGCCTGTCCAGCCGCCTCAAGGTGGCCACGCACACGCTGACCGTCTCCTACGCGGGCGCCGCCAAGCTCAACGCGTCCTCGACGAAGGCCACCCTCAAGGTCACCAAGGCGACCCCGGCCGTCGGCACCAGCGCGCCCGCCTCGGTCAGCCACACCGCCCGCGCCAAGGTCACCGTGAAGGTCACCGCGACCGGCACCACCCCCGGCGGCACGGTCCGCATCTACGAGGGCTCCCGGGTCCTCGCCACCGGCACGCTGAGCGCCGGCAAGGTGACCATCACCCTGCCGAAGCTGAGCAAGGGCAGGCACACCCTGCGCGCCTTCTACGCCGGTTCGACGACCGTGCTCTCGAGGTACGGCGCGAACTTCGTGATCAAGTCCACCTGATCCCTGCCCCGTTCCACCCGGGGGGACCCTCGCCACGGTCCCCCCGGCACTCTTCCGAACCTCTGAACCGCGAAGGAGGCGGGCCGCCGTGACGGTCGCCGTACAGACCACGCTCGCACCGGCAGCGTCCGCGTCACGGACGCGCGTCGCGAGTGTCACCGCCGTCCGCCATCTCGCCCGGGGCGGCCTACTCAGCCTCGCCGCCCTGCTGCTCGGCGTCACCGCACAGCTGCTGTTGCTCAGCGGCATCCAGCAACACAGCGCCCAGCAGGCCGAGTTCGACGCCCTGCGTGACCAACTCGCCCAGGGCACCGCCCCGGTGGCCCAGGTCGACATGCAGGGCAAGCTCCTCGCGCCGGGCACTCCGGTCGCGCTGATCGACGTACCCGCTCTCGGCATGTCCCAGGTCGTCCTGGAGGGCACCGACTCCGCCGTGCTGACCGACGGGCCCGGCCACCGCAGGGACACGCCGATGCCCGGTCAGGCCGGGACCAGTGTCCTGATGGGCCGCGCGGCGGCGTACGGCGGCCCCTTCGGAAGCCTTGCCGACCTCGCCGAGGGCGACAGGTTCACCGTCGTCACCGGCCAGGGCAAGGCGACGTACCAGGTCATCGGCGTACGACGGGCCGGTGATCCGGCGCCCGCGCCGCTCGCCGCCGGGAAGGGGCGCATGGTGCTGGTCACCGCCACCGGGCCGCGCTTCATGCCCGACGGCGTCCTGCGCGTAGACGCCGACCTGGTGTCCGCGGCCGCCGAGACCCCGGCGGCCGTCATCCGCTCCGGCACCCTGCCCGAGGCCGAGGAACCCCTCGCCCGGCCCTCCGGGGTGCCGTGGCCGCTGGTGATGTGGCTGCAGGCGCTGCTGGTCGTGGCGGTCGGCGCGGTGTGGACCTGGCACCGGTGGGGCCGGCACCAGACCTGGATCGTCTTCGCGCCGGTCGTCGCCGTGCTGGGCCTCCAGGTCGCCACCCGGGCCACCGAACTGCTGCCGAACCTGCTGTGACCCGACTTCCTTCGCTCTCCTGTGAGGTACCCGACGTGACCGACTCCCTGACCGACACGATCGTCCTGCCCCCGGCACCGGCCGGTCCGGCGACCGCGACCATGACTCCCGCCACGCTCGAAGCCCGTGACGTGGCGGCCTGGTTCGGCGGTCACCAGGTGCTCAGCCATGTCTCGCTCACCATGCCCGCCGGGCAGGTCACCGCGCTCATCGGGCCCTCCGGCTGCGGCAAGTCGACGTTCCTGCGCACGCTCAACCGGATGCACGAGATGATCCCGGCGGCGGCGCTCGCGGGCGAGGTGCTCCTCGACGGCGAGGACATCTACGACCCGTCCTGGCGGCTGACCGACGCGCGGCGCCGCATCGGCATGGTCTTCCAGAAGCCGAACCCGTTCCCTGCCATGTCGATCTACGACAACGTGGTGGCCGGCCTGCGGCTGACCGGGGCGCGGACAAGTCGTCGCGCGAAGGACGAGCTGGTGGAGGAGTCGCTGACCCGGGCGGGCCTCTGGAAGGAGGTGCGCGACCGGCTCCGGCAGCCCGGCGGCGCGCTCTCCGGCGGTCAGCAGCAACGTCTGTGCATCGCACGGGCGTTGGCGGTCCGCCCACGGGTGCTGCTGATGGACGAACCCTGCTCGGCCCTCGACCCCACCTCCACCCGCCGCGTCGAGGAGACCATCCACGAACTCGCCGGCCAGGTGACCGTCGTCATCGTCACCCACAACATGCAGCAGGCCGCCCGCGTATCCCAACAGTGCGCGTTCTTCCTCGCCGAACAGGGCACGCCCGGCGGCATCGTCGAACACGGCCCCACCGACGACGTCTTCGGCTCCCCGAAGGACCAGCGCACGGCGGACTACGTGGCGGGCCGCTTCGGCTGAGCCCGAAAGTCCCGAGCCCCGAAACTTTTTCCGCAACCCCTTCAACCTTTCCGCCCCGAGCACGCTCAAGAACAGGTGAGGGCGAGACCTGTGAGGCGTGTGAGGGGCGTGATGCGTATGAGGCACGTGAGCCATAGCAACTGCCATCGCCACAGCCTCAGCGATACGCATGACGGGAAACGGGAGGGTGGATGTCGGCGACGGTCCGGCAGCGGGACTTCGAGGAGTACGCGCGGGCGGGCCGGCAGCGCCTGTACCGGACGGCGTATCTGCTCTGCGGCGACCGCGAGCACGCCCGCGACCTGGTGCAGTCCACGCTGGCCCGCCTCTTCCAGCACTGGCACCGGGCGAGCCGGGCCGACCACCTCGACGCCTACGCCCGTACCGTCCTGACCCGGCTGTTCCTGCACGAGCGCCGGAGGCGGCTGCGCGACCTGCTCGCCCACTCCCGCCCCGACCCCGCGCCCGCCGCGCCCAGACCCGATCTGCGCGTCACGCTCATGGCCGCGCTCGGTGAACTCCCGCCCCGGGCAAGGGCGATGGTCGTCCTGCGCTACTGGGAGGACCTGAGCGTGTCGGAGGTGGCCGCGCAGCTGCGGTGCAGCGAGTCCACGGTCAAGAGCCAGTGCTCGCGCTCCCTGACCCGGCTGCGCGCGGAGCTGGGCGACGCCCATGTGTACACCGCCGAGTACTGACTCCCCGGCCCCCTGTCCCTCCGTACATCGCCCGATCTGCCGCGTCAGAGAGGAACTTCCGTGCACGACACGCCACCCGGCCGCCCGCACGGGCCCGAGCCGGACGCCGTCCCCGACGACGCGCTCGTCGGGGAGCTGAGGGAACTGATGGAAAGGGCGGCCGCCGGTCTCGCGCCGCTGCCCGATCTGACACAGGAGGCGGTACGGCTGGGCAGGCTCCGCCGGATCCGCGCGCGGCTCGCCGTGGTCGGCGCGGTCGTCGGGGTCCTGGCGGTCGGGGGCATCGGCTCGGCCGCGCTCGGCGGCCTGGGCAGCGCCGCGTCGCAGCCCGTCAGCCCGGCGGCCGCACCGCCCACCGCGTCCCGGACGTCGGCCGTGCCGTCCCCCGCCCCCTCCGTGACAGCGCCGATGCCCGCGGCCTCGGCCTCGGAGGACGCGGTTCGCGGGGCGCGGACGGCGGAGGCCCTGACCCGGGCGCTGGGTGACCTGATCGGGACCGTCACCCCGAACGGCGCGGACCACTTCGCCGGCCGGCTGAAGGGCCACATCTTCCCCGTGACCTTCCAGGTCATGCCGGGAGGGGGCGGCCTCGCCGAGTGCTCGGACCTGCCCGAGACGGCCACGACCTGCAGTACGGCCTCGCTGCCCGACGGCAGCGAGGCGCGGGTCATCGTGTCGGGCGGCGCGCTGTGGGGCGGCCGGTCCTTCAGCGTCAGCTACCGCTACGCGGAGAGCACCGTGAACCTGACCGTCACCCCGGACACCGACGCCAAGGTCTCCCCGCCCGTCACCGTCGACCAGCTGGTGGCCGCGGCAGGCGCGAAGGCACTGCTGGCCGAGGTGAGGGACCAGGCGAAGGAGCGGGCGTTGGACGCGGCGGAGGCTGAGGCGGACCCCTTGGGCGAGGCATCCGACGCCCCGTCCCCCCCGGCCGCGACCGCGCCCGCCACGACCGAACCCCCCACCGCCGAGCCCTCCTTGGCAAGCGATCCGAGCGGTACCGACAGCACGAGCGAGACAGGCGGTTCCTCCCGATGAGTGAGCAACGACGTGCAGTGGACGGTCCGCGCGGCCGGATCGCCTTACGGCGGCGACGCAAGCAGCGGGTCCGGCTCGGCGCGATCGGCGCCACGGTCTGTCTCGCCGCGCTGGGTACGGCGGCGGTGCCGCTGCTCCTGCCCCGACTGCTGCCGGACAACGCGTCGTCACGGGCCAGTTCTCCGGAGTCGGTCCGGACGACGGCCGAGCCCACCCAGGACCCGGGAACGCCCGCGACACAGGGCGCCACGAGTTCGCCCCCCGACGACTCCACCGTCGCCGGGTCCCCCGACCCCTCCGAGTCGCCCAAGACCCCCAAGTCCCCGAGCGCCACCGGCACTTCGGGGTCCGGGAAGGGCTCCTCCTCGACGCCCACCATCCCCGCCTCCGGCCCCGGCACCTTCGACACGGCCCCGGTCGTCGTCACCGGGCCCGCCTCCGGTACGCCCTTCCGCGTCCAGGTCGAGGACGGCGCGGGCGTCGACCCGAAGGACGCGGCCCGCCAGATCGGCGCCATCCTCAACGACCAGCGAGGCTGGCGGCAGGCAGGGGCACGCTTCCGCCAAGTCACCGGAGCCGAAGCCGAGTTGACGTTCAAGGTCGCCACCGCGGCCACCACGGACAAGCTGTGCAACGTCCGGCAGCCGGAACACATCGGCGAGGTCAACTGCCGGGCCGGCGTCAACGTGGTGATCAACCTCAAGCGCTGGCAGCTGGGTTCCCCCCAGTTCGACGGTCCGGCGACCGAGTACCGCGCCCTGATCGTCAACCACGAGGTCGGCCACTGGCTGGACCGAGGCCATCTGACCTGCCCGGGTCCGGGCCAACCGGCGCCCGCGATGATGCAGCAGATCGACGGCCTCAAGGGCTGCGTCTCCAACGCCTGGCCGTACGACTCGCAGGGCCGCTACCTGGACGGCCCCGCTGTGCCGTAGCGGAGGCGGAGGAGAGGGGACCGGCCCGCTAAGGGCCGACCTCCGTCTCGCACCGCAGCCGCCGCTCCGCCCCCAACTCCCTTACCGCGCCCACCAGTCGCACCCGGGCCGTGTGCCGCACATCCGCACTCGACGCCCCCAACCGCAGTTCCAACGTCCCCGGTTCGACGACCCGCCGCCCCGCGCGGTCCGTGAACGCCGACAGATCCGCGTGGAACCGGAACGTCACCCGGCGCGCGGTCCCCGGCGCCAACTCCAGCCGCTCATAACCGATCAGCCGGACATCGGGCCGGGTCACCGAGGCCACCGGATCGTGCAGATACAGCTGCACGACCTCGGCCCCGGCCCGCGCCCCCGTGTTCCGGACGGTCACCGACACGTCGTACGACCCGTCCGTCCCGATCTCGGCAGGACCGCCCTCATCGAGGTCCTCCCAGGCGAACGAGGTGTACGAGAGCCCGTGCCCGAAGGGATACAGCGGGGTCGGGTCCAGACTGCTCACCTCGCCCGCGAGCCCCAGCGGCGGCTGGAGATACGTCCATGGCTGGCCCCCGCGCTCCCTCGGCACGCTCACCGGCAGCCGTCCCGACGGGGTGACGCGGCCCGACAGCACTCCCGCGACCGCCGGGCCGCCCTCCTCCCCCGGGAAGAACGCCTGGACCACTGAAGCGAGTTGACCGTGCCAGCGCCCCAGCGCGTACGGCCGTCCGGTGAGCAGCACGAGCACCACCGGCACCCCCGTCGACACGAGCGCGTCCAGCAACTCGGCCTGTACGCCAGGAAGTTGCAGGTCGGCGGCATCGCACCCCTCGCCGGACGTACCCCGCCCGAACAGGCCGGCCCGGTCGCCCAGTACCGCCACGCACACATCCGCCTCGGCGGTCCGCGCCACCGCCTCCTCGAAGCCGCCCGTGTCCGGCCCCGAGGTGTCGCAGCCCTCCGCGAACGTCACCTTGGCGTCCGGGAGTTCGGCGCGCAGGGATTCCAGGAGGGTGGGGATGTCGAGCCCCACCGGGGTCTCCGGATGGCTGGGCAGGACATGCGAGGGGAACGAGTAGCACCCCAGCATGGCCAGGGAGTCCGCCGCCCTGGGCCCGATGACCGCGATCCGCGTGTCCGGGGCGAGCGGGAGCAGCCCGTCCGGGTTGTCGAGCAGCACCACCGACTCCTCGGCCAACCGCCTGGCCAGCGCCCGGTTCCCGGCCGAGTCCAGGTCGATCGGCCCGCCGTCCGGCTCGGGCCGCCAGTCCTCGTCCAGCAGCCCCAGCTCGCACTTCTGGGCCAACACCCGGCGCACCGCCCGGTCTACCAGCGACTCCGGTACGTCTCCCGCCCGTACGGCCGCCACGAGCGCGTCGCCGTAGCTCCGGATCGTCGGCAGCTCGACATCGATGCCGGCGGCCAGGGCGACATGGGCGGCCTCGGCCGGCGTACCGGCGACCCGGTGCAGGGTCTCCAGGAAGCCGACGCCGAAGTAGTCCGAGACGACCGTGCCCGTGAACCCCCAGTCCTCGCGCAGGAGTTGGGTGAGGAGCTGCGCATCGGCGGAGGCCGGGACACCGTCCGTCTCGTTGTAGGCGGCCATCACGGAACGCGCCCCGCCCTCGCGCAGCGCCATCTCGAACGGGGGGAGTGTCACGTCCGCGAACTCCCGCACGCCCGCCCGGACGGGAGCGAGATTGCGGGCGCCGGCGGAGGAGGCGTACCCGGCGAAGTGCTTCAGCGTGGCGATGATCCCCGCCGACTCAAGACCCCGCACGTACGCCGACCCGATCGTCCCCACCAGATACGGGTCCTCGCCGATCGTCTCCTCCACCCGGCCCCAGCGCGGATCCCGTACGACGTCCAGGACCGGGGCGAGGCCCTGGTGGACGCCGACCGAGGCGAGGTCGCGGCCGATACGGGCCGCCATCTCCTCCACCAGCTCGGGGTGGAAGGTGGCGCCCCAGGCCAGCGGGACCGGGTACGCGGTCGCCTGCCAGGCCGTGAAGCCCGCCAGGCACTCCTCGTGGGCCAGTGCCGGGATGCCGAAACGGCCCGCCTCCGCTATCCGGCGCTGGGCGCGGGCCAGTGCCTGCGCGCCCAGCGCCGGGTCCACGGGGGCCGTACCGAAGGGGCGCGTGAGCTGGCCCAGGCCACGGGTGATCAGCTCGTCCCACGTGTAGTCGGCGGTCATGTCGTGCTGGTGCGGGGCGACGCCGTGGCCGTCCGTCGAGGCGCCCACCCACACGCCGTACAGCTGGGCGGTCTTCTCCTCCAGGGTCATCCGGGAGAGCAGGTCGTCGACACGGGCGTCGGTGGACAGGGCCCGGTCACGCCAGGGGGCGGTCGTCGTCATGAAACTCCTGTCAGGGTCTGCGAGTTGACGGAATGCGCCGTCATCGGTGCCGCTCATTTGCCGCCCACGCCCATCAGGCCGCCGATCAGCGCTCGCCGGGCCACCAGATAGACGGCGAAGATCGGGATACCGGAGAGGACGACCGACGCGAGCAGGGCGGGGATGTTCACGCCGAACTGGCTCACGTAGTTGAAGAGGCCGAGGGTGAGGACGCGGGGTTCGTCGGACTGGGTGAAGATCAGGGGGAAGAGGAAGCCGTTCCAGGCCTGCAGGGCCGCGTAGATCACGACGGTGCTGATACCGCCCTTGGCCAGGGGGATCGTCAGCTGGAACAGCATGCGCAGGGGAGAGGCGCCGTCTAGGGCCATCGCCTCGTACAGATCCTCGGAGATGTCCCGCAGGGTGCCCGTGAGGACCAGCACCGAGACCGGCATCGCGAAGGCAGCCGTCGGCAGGATCACCGCCAACAGGCTGTCGTACAGGTCGAGTTTGGCGATCAGGAGGTACAGGGGGACCACGACCGCCTGCGCCGGGATCGCCACCCCGAGCAGGAACAGCCGGAAGGCCGCGCCCGACCAGCGGGTGCGGGTGCGGACGGCGACGTACGCGAGCGGGACACAGAGCCCGAGGACGATGCCCACGACCGTGACGGCCACGATCACCGTGTTGCTGAGCAGATGTCCGAAGCCCGAGTTGAGGACGGTGTTGTAGTTGTCGAGGGTCGGATCGGTGGGCGGTTTCAGGGGGTTGCCGGTGAGGGACTTGTCCTGGCTCGTGAGCGAGGCCGACAGCATGGCGTAGATCGGGACGAGAACGATCACCAGCCAGACGATCGAGCCGAGGCCCGCAAGCGGGTTGGCGCGCCTGGTCCAGTGCCGACGCCGCCGACTCTCCGCCTGTGGCCGCTCCGGGCGCTTGTCGGTGGCCGTCGGGCGGGGGAGCGTATCGTGTGACACTCCGTCACATCCCTTCGCGCGTACTGCGCATGCCGCCGAAACCGGTCAGCCGGACGAGCAGCAGGGACAGCCCGGTGGCGGTCAGCACGAGGGCGGACGCGATGGCGCTCGCGTAGCCGAAGTCGTACGTCTTGAAGCCCGCCTCGTACATCAGGTACGGCAGGATCGCCGTGTCCGTGCCCGGCCCGCCCTTCGTCAGGATGAGCACCGTCTCGAAGTACGTGAGCGAACCGACGACGATCAGCACGGTGGACGTCGTGATCGTGTGCCGCAGCTGCGGGAGCGTGATCGAGAAGAACTGGCGGTAGCGCCCCGCGCCGTCAATTGCCGCGGCCTGGTACAGGACTTGGGGAATCTGCCGGGCCCCGCCCTGGTAGATCAGCGTGTGGAACGGGATGAACTGCCAGCCGCCGACGAACACGATGGCGAGGAACGCCCCGCTGGACGAGCCGAGCGTGTCCTTCTGGATGATGCCGAAGTTCGGGTCGAGCAGCGCGTAGAACAGCACCGAGATGGCGGTCGAGGAGAGCAGGAACGGCACGAAGAAGATCGCCGAGAGCACCGCCCGGTTGCGTTGCCGGCCCGCCGCCCACACCCCGAGCAGCAGCGCCACGACCGTCTGGAACGCCCAACTGGCCGCCGTGAGAAGGACGGTGAGGGTGAGCGACTGGGTCAGGCGCGGATCGTCCAGCAGCTTCTGCCAGTTGGCGAGCCCGACCGGCTTCGGGTCGCCGAGACCGTCCCACTTGGTGAAGGAGAGATAGAAGGCAAGGGCCATCGGGACGACCGCGAAGAAGGTGAAGAAGAGCACTGCGGGCAGCGCCCAGACGGCACTCGGCCGCCCGGCCCGCACACCGCTCACGGCCTTGTCCGTGACGCTCACTTCAACCCCTTGCAGGCCGACACGAACTGACTGGGCGACGACTTGCCCGTGAACAGCTTCCCGATCTCCGTGTGCATCTTGGTGCCCAGCTCGTCGCCGAGTGCCTGGTCCCAGGAGAGCGTGAACGCCGGTGCCTGCTGGACCATGTCGTACTGGAACTTCGCGTACTCCGGGTTGGGCGCGGAGGACAGCAGCGCCGCCGCGTTGGAGGTGGTCGGGACGTCGCCGAGGGCGACCAGGTCCTTCGCGTACGCCTCGGACGCGCAGTCCTTGAGGAACGCGATCGCCGCGTCCTTGTTCTGCGTACGGGGGTTGATGGACCAGTAGTTGGTGGGGTTGCCGACGACGTTGCGGACGTCGCCGACGCCGTCCTCGATCTTCGGGAAGGCCGCCCAGCCCAGGTTGGACTTGGCGAAGTCGGGGAACTTGCCGAGCTGCGTCGAGTACTCCCACGAGCCCATCAGGTGCATCGCGGCCTTGCCCTTGGCGAAGACGGCCGGGGCGCCGCCGTTGACGTACGACACCGAGGTGAACTTGGAGCCGAAGGCGCCGTCGTCGATGAGTTCCTTCACCATCTCGGCGGCCTTCAGGACCGCCGGGTCGCCCCAGCCCTCCGCGTCGCCGTCCTGGATGCGCCTGAAGACCTCGGGCCCGCCGATCCGGTCGACCAGATACTCCAGCCACATCAACTCGGGCCAGACATCGGAGCCGCCGAGGGCGAACGGAGTGATCTTCGCCTTCTTCAGCTTGGTGTTGATGTCGAGCAACTCGTCCCAGGTGGTGGGCGGTTGGAGCTTCTGCTCGGCGAAGACGGACTTGTTGTAGAAGAGGATCACCGGCTGCATCCCGCGCATCGGTATGCCGTAGTGGCGGCCCTTGAGGTCACCGGCGGCGAGTACGGAGGGCAGGAAGCCGTTCTTCAGCACCGGGTCGTTCTCGATGGTGTCGGTCAGGTCGACGATCTTCCCGGCGGCCTGGTACGCCTTGATGGAGCCGCCGCCCCAGTTGAAGAAGACGTCCGGGGCACTCGGCGACCCCATCGCCGTACGCAGCTTGGGCAGATAGTCCGAGCCCGGGATCTTCTCCAGCTTGACCTTGCCCTTGGCCGTCCTGCTGGCGGCTGACTTGTTGAACCGGTCGACGGCCGCCTGCTGCACCTTCACGGCGTCGTCCCCGTACACGAACGCGGTGATGGTCCCCCCGCCCCCGCCCGAACCCTCACCCGAGCCGCACGCGCTCAGCCCGGTGGTGAGCAGGGCGGACGCACCGGCGCCGAGCACCCAGCGCCGACTGAACGCCGTACCGGTGGCACCTGTGGCACCGGTGGACCGCCCTCTGTTGGACTCCATGACAGCACCTCTCGCGAATGTTCTGACCGAAACCTGACTGAGTCTCTGTACGAATCTTTCGGGTGGTACTTCGAATGTTCCGGGAACTTATGGTGGGACAGGGGCTTCGTCAAGAGGTCGCGCAGGGATACGATCGCGGCCATGAGACCCTCGAAACCCGCTGAAACGCAGACGACACCGCAGTCCACCCAGACCGCGACGCTCGCCGAGATCGCCCGCGAGGCAGGCGTCTCCGCTCCGACTGTTTCGAAGGTGCTCAACGGCCGCGCCGACGTCGCCCCCGCGACCCGGACCCGCGTCGAGGACCTGCTGCGGGCGTACGGCTACCGGCGCCGCCGCGCCGAGGCAACCCGCTCACCACTCATCGACCTGGTCTTCCACGAGCTGGAGAGCGCGTGGGCTATGGAGGTCATCCGGGGTGTGGAGAACGCGGCGCGGGAGGAGGGCCTGAGCGTCGTCCTCTCCGAGAGCGCGGGCCGCCTCACTCCCGGCCGCACCTGGGCCGACCAGGTCGCGGCCCGCCGCCCGCACGGCGTGATCCTCGTCCTGTCCGGCCTGGACGAGTCCCAGCGGGCGCTGCTGACCAGCCGCTCCATCCCGTTCGTGGTGATGGACCCGGCGGGCGACCCCGGCGACGACGTGCCCTCGGTCGGCGCGACCAACTGGCAGGGCGGCCTGGCGGCCACCCGTCACCTGGTCGAACTCGGCCACACCCGCATCGCGTCGATCAGCGGCCCGTCCCGCATGATGTGCAGCCGCGCCCGCGTGGACGGCTACCGCGCCGCCCTGGAAACGGCGGGCCTCCCGGTCGACCCCGACCTCCTCAAGGTGGGCGACTTCCACCACGAGACGGGCTACCGGGCCGGCCTCGAACTCCTCCGCTCCCCGAACCGCCCGACCGCGGTCTTCGCCGGCAACGACCTCCAGGCATTGGGCCTGTACGAGGCGGCTCGCGAACTGGGCCTACGCATCCCGGAGGACCTCAGCGTCGTCGGCTTCGACGACCTCCCGATCGCCCGCTGGGTAGGCCCGCCGTTGACGACGGTCCGCCAGCCCTTGATGGAAATGGCGGAAACGGCAGCGAAGCTGGTTCTGGACCTAGGCCGAGTGGAGGGCACACCGGGCGCGACACGGGTGGAACTGGCAACAAGCCTGGTGGTGAGAAACAGTACGGGGGCACCGCCGGTGAGCTGACAGACCTAGGGGCGCGGGGAACTGCGCGACAAGCCACAACGCACCCGCACCCGAAACACAACCCATTGACGCCCAACACAACTCCCCCCACACTGCCCCGAAATCAATCGGTACACCAACCGAAACTTTCGGAGGCACCCGCATGAGACCCTCCAGAACAGCCTTAACCCTCCTCACCGCCGCACTGCTCCTCGCCGGGACGGCAACCTCGGCACACGCCGAAGACCCCCCACTGCGAGACCTCGCCACAGCCAAGAACAAAGTCATCGGCACCGCAGTCACCGGAGGCAAACTCACCGGCTCCTACGGCGACATAGCCGGAACCCAGTTCAACTCCCTGACCCCCGGCAACGCCATGAAGTGGGAATCCGTAGAGCCCACCCAAGGCACCTACAACTGGACCGAGGCCGACCAGATAGTCACCTTCGCCCAGGCCCACAGCCAACAGATCCGCGGCCACACCCTGGTCTGGCACAGCCAGAACCCCAGCTGGCTGACGAACGGCACCTGGACCCCCGCCCAGCTCAGCACCATCCTCCAGAACCACATCACCACCGAAGTCACGCGCTACAAGGGCCAGTTGGCGGCCTGGGACGTCGTGAACGAGCCCTTCAACGAGGACGGCACGTACCGCTCCACGCTCTGGTCCACCAACCTCGGCACCGACTACATCGCCCAGGCCCTGACCTGGGCGAGGGCCGCCGACCCGACCGCGAAGCTCTACATCAACGACTACAACGTCGAGGGCGTCAACGCGAAGAGCACGGCCCTGTACAACCTGGTCAAGTCCCTGAAGGAGCGCGGAGTACCGATCGACGGGGTAGGGCTCCAGGCCCACCTGATCCTCGGCCAGTACCCGTCGACCCTCCAGCAGAACATCCAGCGCTTCGCCGATCTGGGCGTGGACGTGGCGATCACGGAACTGGACATCCGTATGCAACTCCCCGCCACGGACGCCAAGTTGACCCAGCAGGCGGCCGACTACAAGGCCGTCATGGACGCGTGCGTGGCCGTGCCGAGGTGTGTCGGCGTGACCGTCTGGGGCTTCACGGACTCCGACTCCTGGATCCCGGACGTGTTCGACGGATACGGCGCGGCGACCCCGTACACGGAGACCTTCACCCCGAAACCGGCGTACTACGCGATAGCCCAGTCGCTCGGCGGCACCCCGTCCACCGAGGGCTGCACGGCGACGTACGCGGTCCCGAACCAGTGGAACACCGGCTTCACGGGCCAGGTGACGATCACATGCTCGGGCCGGTCGCTGTCGTCGTGGCGGGTGACCTGGACGTACGGCGCGGGACAGCAGCTCACGCAGGCCTGGAACGCCACCTGCACCCAGTCGGGGACGGCGGTGACCTGTGTCAACGCCTCGTACAACGGGACGGTGCCGAGCGGCGGTTCGGTGAGCTTCGGGTTCAACGGGACATGGAGCGGGAGCAACCCCGTACCAACGGTGACGCTGGGCTGATCCCGGGCTGAGAAGTGTGAGATTTTCCGAAGAATGCCGGGCACGGGCCTCCGCTCGTAATAATTCGGACGTACGTTCCTCCCTGTGATGGGAGAAGAGGAACAGACGTCGGACGACGACGGGGGCGCGGAGAGACAGACGGCCCAGCAGACGGGCCGGCGGCCGTCACGGTGGTTGAAGGCCGTCGGTTTCACACTCGCCGGCACCCTGGTGCTCGCAGCGGCGGCCGGGGGCTACGCGTACTGGCACCTGAACCGCAACATCAAGAGCGTCGACATCAACAGCGCGCTCGGCGACAACCGCCCGGCCAAGACACAGGCACTGCCGTCGACGGGCGCGTCCGCCTCGGCGACACCGCTCCCGAGCGAGGCGCTGAACATCCTGGTCCTGGGCTCGGACTCGCGCAGCGGCAAGCGGAACCAGGCACTCGGCGGCGGCAGCAGCGAGGGCGCGAGGTCGGACACCGCGATGGTCGTCCACCTGGACGCGGGCCGTACGAATGCGACGATCGTGAGCATCCCGCGCGACACGCTGGTCACGCGGCCGTCCTGCCCCCTGTCGGACGGAGGTTCGACGGCGGAGGCGTACAACGTCATGTTCAACACGGCGTACTCGGTCGGCGGCCCGGTCTGCGCGGTCAAGACGGTCGAGTCGATGACGAACGTGCGCATGGACCACTACCTGGAGATCGACTTCGCCGGTTTCGCGGACCTGGTGGACGCGCTCGGCGGTGTCACGGTCACGACGGACGAGGACATCCACGACGACGACAGCCACCTCGACCTGACGGCGGGCGAACACCACCTCGACGGCACCCAGGCCCTCGCCCTGGCCCGCACCCGGCACGGCATAGGCGACGGCAGCGACCTGGGCCGAATAGGCCTTCAACAGAAGCTGGTCAAGGCCCTCCTCCAGCAGATCTCCTCGACGAACCTGCTGACCAGCCCGGCCAAGCTGTACAAGGTCGCCGACGTGGCGACGGGCAGCCTGACCACGGACACGGGCCTGGACTCCCTCAGCGAACTGATGAGCCTGGGCCAGAGTCTGCAGGGCCTGTCGGCGGACGAACTGAAGACGGTCACGATGCCGGTGGTGACAGCGGCGTCGGACGCCAACCGGGTGGTCGCGGAGGAGCCGGAGGCGGCGGAACTGTGGGCGTCTTTGAAGTAACGACTCCGAAGTAGGGGGAAAAGTTTTCCGGAGACCGTGTCGATCCGGGCCCTCCCCGTTCGACGCGGTGGTGAGAGCCCGGAAAGGACCCGGGCCCCGCCACAGCCCCAGGAGGAACCCATGCCCCGCTACCTCTCCCTCGTGAAGATCGACGAGGCCACCGCCCCCGCTGAAGGCCCCAGCCCCCAGCTGATGCAGCGCATGGGTGAGCTGATCGAGGAGATCACCAAGGCCGGGGTGATGCTCGACACCGCGGGCCTGACCCCCACCGCGCAGGGCACCCGCGTGCACTGGCAGGACGGCAGGATCTCCGTCACCGACGGCCCCTTCACGGAGTCCAAGGAGATCGTCGGCGGCTACGCCATCATGCAGTGCAAGGACAAGGCCGAGGCCCTGGAGTGGACCAAGCGCTTCCTGAAGGTGCACGAGGAGCACTGGACGGTGACCTGCGAGGTACGGGAGATCGCCGAGGGCTGAGCGGCCGGGCGTTCCTTGGCCCCGAGCCCGCGAGGGGTGTCTGATGGTGGGCTGTGACACCAAAGCGCACACAGCCCACCCACCCCACCACGGACCCGAGCGAACCCATCGCGACCGTCATCGAGACGGTCTTCCGCCTGGAGTCCCCCCGCATCATCGCGGCCGTCACCCGCACGGTCCGGGACATAGGCATCGCCGAGGAACTGGCCCAGGACGCCCTGGTGGCCGCCCTCGAACAGTGGCCCCGCGACGGCGTCCCCGACAACCCGGCCGCCTGGCTCATGACCACAGCCAAGCACCGAGCCGTGGACCTGATCCGCCGCCGCGAGACGTACGCGCGCAAGCTGCGGGAGATCGGCCGCGACCTGGAGACGACGGTCTCACCCCCCGAACCCCCCACCCCCGACGACATCGACGACGACCTGCTCCGGCTGGTCTTCACCGCCTGCCACCCGGTGCTGTCCGCCGAGGCCCGTATCGCCCTCACCCTCCGCCTCCTCGGCGGCCTCACCACCCCGGAGATCGCCCGAGCCTTCCTGGTCCCGGAACCGACGGTCGCCCAGCGCGTCGTCCGCGCCAAACGAACCCTCGCGACGAAGAACGTCGCCTTTGAAGTCCCGTACGGCCCCCAGCGCGAGGCCCGTCTCGGCTCGGTCCTGGAGGTCATCTACCTGATCTTCAACGAGGGTTACGCCGCCACAGCAGGCGACGACTGGCTGCGCCCCGCCCTCTGCGAGGACGCCCTGCGGCTGGCCCGCGTGCTGTCGGGCCTGATGCCCAAGGAACCCGAAGTGCACGCGCTGACAGCCCTGTTGGAGCTGCAGGCGTCCCGCTCGGCGGCCCGCACGGGCCCGACCGGCGAACCGGTGCTCCTCAAGGACCAGAACCGCTCCCGCTGGAACCGCATGCTGATCGCCCGAGGCTTCACGGCCCTGGCCCGGGCGGAAGCGGCGGGCGCCACGACATCGACATCAGGCCCAGGCCCGTACACCCTCCAGGCCGCCATCGCCGCCTGCCACGCCCACGCCCACTCCTACGACACCACGGACTGGCCCCGCATCGCCGCCCTGTACACGGCCCTGGCCGCCCGATCCCCGTCCCCGGTAGTCGAGTTGAACCGAGCGGTGGCCGTCTCGATGTCCGAGGGCCCGGCCCAGGCCCTCCAGATCATCGAACCCCTGACAACCGACCCGGCCCTCCGCGACTACCACTTGCTCCCGAGCGTCAGAGGAGACCTACTCCAACGCCTGGGCCGAAAGAAGGAAGCAAGAGCAGAGTTCCTAAGAGCAGCGGACCTGACCCAGAACGAAAGGGAACGGCACCTGCTACGTACAAGGGCAAGGGAATGCGCCCCTTAGGGGCGCGGGGAACTGCGCGACAAGCCCCCACCGGCCTGCAGCCTCACGACGACCCATCCCGCGGAGCGCACCGCACAGGCTGACCGATCAACATAGTCGGCGCCCCCGCCACCCGAGTAAGAAAAACCGTCGCAGAATGAGGCCCAGAAAGCTTCATCTTCTTCCGCAACTCCTCCGGCTCAACAGCCGACCCCCGCTTCTTCACGGTCAACACCCCAACCCCCCGCTCCCGAAGCACCGCCTTCAACTTCTTCACCCCAAACGGCAGTTGATCGGTGATCTCATAAGCAGAGGCAAAGGAATTGGCCCGCAACTCATCCCCCGTCACATAGGCGATCGTCTCGTCGACAAGCCCCCCACCCACCTCCTCGGCAACCTCCGCCACCAGATGCGCCCGAATAACAGCCCCGTCAGGCTCGTACAAGTACCGCCCCACAGAACGCACTTGAGGATCGGGCAACCCCCGCCCCACCAGAACACGCGGCCCCGGCAACAGAGTTGCCCGCACCGACCCACCCCCAGGCTCCGCCCCGAACCACAGCACCGCCTCCTTCACATCCCCGCCGTCCGAGATCCACTCGGCCCCCGCCTCACCGGGAATCGCCTCGTGCGGCACCCCGGGAGCGATCTTCAGCGCGGCCAGCGGAGCCTTCATGGCCGCACCCACGGCCCACGACAACGGCGGCGAGTACGCCTCGGGATCAAAGATCCGTCCCCGCCCACCACGCCGCCCCGGATCGACGAACAAGGCGTCGTAGGCGGACGTGTCGACATCCGCGACATCCGCCTCCCGCACCTCCACCAGCTCCCCGATCCCCAGCGCCTCGGCGTTCGCGCGCGCGACGGCGACGGTGAGCGGATCCCGGTCCACGGCGAGAACACGAACACCCGCCCGGGCGAGCGCGATCGCATCGCCCCCGATCCCGCAGCACAGGTCGGCGACGGAGGTCACGCCCAACTCCCTGAACCGCCCCGCCCGGTACGCGGCCACGCTCGCCCGAGTCGACTGCTCGACCCCGTTGGGCGTGAAGAACATCCGCCCGGCGTCCTCGGCCCCGAACTTCGCCACCGCCCGCTGTCGCAGCCGTTCCTGCCCGAGCGCCGCCGAGACCAGTTCGGCGGGATGCGCGCGGCGCAGCCGGGTGGCGACGGCCAGTTCACGGGCCGGCTCGGTACCGCGCACCTCGTCGAGGAGGGCACGGCCCGCCGGGGTGAGCAGGGCGGCGAAGGCGGAGAGGGGAGTGGCGAGGTCGTTCACCGCCTCATTGTGGGCCAGCCGGTGGACGGCGCGCTTCCGGCGGCGGTGTCGGCCGTACTCCATGGCCACGCCCTGGGAAGATCCGGCACCATGCGAACGGTAGGACAAACATACAAAAACAGGTCACTGGCCCGTGCCGGAATTCTCGCGCTCGCCGCAGCCACCCTCGCCTCCGCCTGCGCGGATGGCGCCGCCCCGCCGAAGAACGCCCGCCCCGCCCCCGGCCAGGAACTCCGCCTCCACGCACCCCCGGCCCGCGCCCTGGACGCATACGCCCGAAAGCTCGGCCGGGCACAAGCGGCCCGCACGGCCACGGCCAAGCGCTGGGGCCTGACCGCACCCCCACTCACCGCACCCCCACCCCCGGCCCGCAAACCCCACCTAGCCACCCGCAAGGGCTTCGAGGTCGACGACCACGAGGAACGCGGCCTGCCACCCGTCTTCACCACGATCCCCACCCGCCACAAAATCGTCTTCCTCACGATCGACGACGGCGCCGAGAAGGATCCGGTGTTCCTGCGGATGATGAGCGAACTGAAGATCCCGTACACCGCGTTCCTCAGCGACTACCTGGTCAAGGAGGACTACGGCTACTTCAGGAAGATGCGGGACCTGGGTGTCGGGCTCAACAACCACACCCTCCACCACCGTTACCTGCCCGCCCTCTCCTACGAGCAACAGCGCACCGAGATCTGCGGCATGCAGGACGTGATCAAGAAGCGCTACGGCACCCGCCCGACCCTCTTCCGCCCGCCCTACGGCAACTACGACGAGGACAGCCTGCGCGCCGCGAAGTCGTGCGGCGTGAAGCACGTGCCTCTCTGGAACGAGGAGGTCTTCGCCGACCACTGGGACTACCGCGAGTGGGACCGGGACATCCACCCCGGCGACATCGTCCTCAGCCACTTCCGGGGCGAGGGGGACTGGAAGGGCACGATGCCCGACATGGTCCGCCGCTTCCTGAAGCTCGTCACCGCCAAGGGGTACGCGGTGGCCCGCCTGGAGGACTACCTGTGACCGCGCGCCCCCTGGCCGCCGCCGCACTCGCCGCCGCGCTCCTGGCGACGACGGCCACCGCCTGCGCCCGGCCCGTGGCCCCCGTCGAACGCCCGGGCGAGAAGGCGGCACACGCCGACTCCGCGCCCGACGACCCCCAGGCCTACCGCCGCTGGGGCCTGCCGGCCCCGTTGCCCCCACCCCCACCCCCGCCCGCGCACCCGAGGGCCCGCCTCCGCACGGCGGGCCTGGGCCTCCCCCCGGTCGTCGACCACATCCCGACCCGCGACAAGGTCGTCTTCCTCACCTACGACGACGGCGCCGAACGCGACCCCCGGTTCGTCGACCTGGTCCGCGAACTGCGCCTGCCGGTCAGCATGTTCCTCACGGACAGCGTCGTGGGCCCGGGCTACGCCCACTTCGCCCGCCTGCGCGAGGTCGGCGCCAACGTCCAGAACCACACCCTGGACCACCAGTCCCTGCGGGGCCTGCCGTACGCCGGCCAGCGCGCCGAGATCTGCGGCCAGCAGGACAAACTCCGCGAACGCTTCGGCATCCGCCCCCGCCTCTTCCGTCCGCCCTACGGCACGTACGACACGACCACACTGAGAGCGGCCGCGGACTGCGGCGTATCGGCGGTGCTCCTCTGGACCAAGGGGGCAGCCCTCTGCCCGGGCGCCATCGTCCTCGTAGGCCCACCCCAGGTCGAAGAGACACTGAGGCTGCTCAGGGAGGTGCAGGAGAGAGGCCTGAGCGTGGCGCGCCTGGAGGACTATCTCTGACCTGTGGTTTCCGGCAAGGGAGGGCGGGCATTTTCAGCGCCGGGGCGGGCATCTCCAGCCCGTTGGGGGTCCCCCCTCTGGGGGAGTTTGAGGACGAGCGCGTTCAGTACTTGCGCGCGGTTCCTGGTCCCGCGGCCCTGACCTATCCCATCG
>NZ_JBSFDA010000051.1:0-59478 GCF_053593675.1 Streptomyces sp. NPDC002156
TTCATCGTTCGACTTGCATGTGTTAAGCACGCCGCCAGCGTTCGTCCTGAGCCAGGATCAAACTCTCCGTGAATGTTCACCGGTAATCCGGTTGACACCACGAGAGCGGAACAGTCAGGCGGAATAAGCCCGACCGTTCACAGCGTCCTCGCTGTGTTGTATTACTTCAAAGGAACCTCGACCATCACGAATGTGATGGACGGGGTATCAACATATCTGGCGTTGATTTTTGGCACGCTGTTGAGTTCTCAAGGAACGGACGCTTCCTTCGTACTCACCCAAGAATTTCTCTCGGGTTTTCCTCTGGGCGCTTCCCTTCGGTGTTCCAAACTCTATCAGTGTTTTTCCGTCTCCCTGACCATCGTTCAGCAGGCATGCAGAACAAGACCCCGGGATAAGATCTGACAAGTTGGGTGCTGCCAGGCAAAGGCACTTGATCGCGTCACTCGGCCTCAAGCAGGAGTACGACTGTACACGGGCGCTCGGAGCACGCGCAAATCGATTGCGTGGTGCTCTACGGACGTCAACCGCCGTCTCTCGCACGGAACCGGCACTTCATATGACATACGCTGCTCAACAGTGTGCCGTCCGGGACAGGCAGTGACGGCCGGTATGAATCTCCACCCCGGGAGGCTTCCCTTGACCACCGTGACGTCCCCTCTTGCAGGGCGTGCCATCGGACTGGCCGCCGTGCCGGATCCGGTCTTCTCCGGAGCCATGGTCGGCCCCGGTACCGCGATCGACCCCGTGCGTGAGCCTTCGGAGGCCGTCGCCCCTGTTTCCGGAGTCATCGTCTCGCTCCACCCGCATGCCTTCGTCGTCGTGGACGACGAAGGCCACGGTGTACTCACCCACCTTGGTATCGACACCGTGCAGCTCAATGGCGAGGGCTTCGAGCTGCTCGTCAACAAGGGCGACACAGTGACGCGTGGTCAGAGCGTGGTGCGCTGGAACCCTGCCGCCGTCGAAGCTGCCGGCAAGTCGCCGGTGTGCCCGATCGTGGCGCTCGAGGCCACCGCTGATTCCCTCTCCGATCTCATCGAAGACGGCTCTGTGAAGGCCGGCGACAGCCTCTTCGGTTGGCAGTGACGTCGGCCGGACGATGACGGCAGGCAGGAAAACCACCGCGGCGGCGGGACCCGCCGCACTAACGGAGACGGGTGAGATGGAGACAACGCTGCGAGGCGTCGGTGTGAGCCACGGTGTGGCGATCGGCGAGGTTCGGCACATGGGAACGGCGGTGCTCGAACCGCCTGCGAAGCAGATTCCGGCCGAAGATGCGGAGCGCGAACAGGGGCGCGCCCGCCAGGCCGTGGATGCTGTGGCTGCGGACCTGAATGCACGCGGCAATCTGGCTGGCGGCGAAGCCCAGGCGGTGCTCGAAGCGCAGGCCATGATGGCCCAGGACCCCGACCTGATGGCAGACGTGGAGCGGCGAATAGCGGTCGGGAGCACGGCCGAGCGCGCTGTGTACGACGCGTTCGCCGCATACCGCGCTCTGCTGGCGGGTGCCGGGGAGTACCTCGCCGGGCGCGTGGCCGACCTCGACGACGTGCGGAATCGTATCGTCGCCCGTCTGCTCGGGGTGCCCATGCCCGGTGTCCCCGACAGCGACGAGCCGTACGTCCTTATTGCTCGTGACCTCGCGCCCGCCGACACTGCGCTGCTTGACCCCACTCTGGTGCTCGGCTTCGTCACCGAGGAAGGTGGGCCGACCAGCCACAGCGCGATCCTGGCGCGGGCTCTCGGGGTCCCCGCTGTGGTGGCGTTGCCCGGTGCGGGTGAGCTGGCCGAGGGCACGGTGATCGCCGTGGACGGCAGCACGGGCGAGATCTTCGTGGAACCCAGCGCGGAGAAGAAGGCGCAGTTGGAGGCGGCAGCGGCCCAGCGCAAGGCGGCGCTGGCAGCCTCGACCGGGCCCGGGGCCACCTCCGACGGTCACAAGGTGCCGCTGCTGGCGAACGTCGGCGGACCTGCGGACGTACCGGCTGCCGTCAAGGCCGGGGCCGAGGGTGTCGGTCTCTTCCGTACCGAGTTCCTGTTCCTGGACGACAGCAAGAGCGCGCCGTCCGAGGCGAAGCAGATCGAGGCGTACCGGCAAGTCCTCGAAGCGTTCCCCGAGGGGCGTGTCGTCGTACGGGTGCTCGACGCGGGCGCGGACAAGCCGCTGGACTTCCTTACGCCGGCAGACGAACCGAACCCGGCTCTGGGCGTGCGCGGTCTTCGGACCCTGCTCGATCACCCCGATGTGCTGCACACACAGTTGACGGCGCTCGCGAAGGCCGCGGAGGGTCTGCCGGTCTATCTCGAGGTCATGGCTCCGATGGTCGCGGACCGAGCTGACGCCAAGGCATTCGCGGACGCGTGCCGCGCGGCCGGGCTGCAGGCGAAGTTCGGTGCCATGGTGGAGATCCCGTCGGCCGCGCTGCGTGCACGCTCGATCCTCCAGGAGGTCGAGTTCCTGTCCTTGGGGACCAACGACCTCGCGCAGTACACCTTCGCCGCCGACCGTCAGGTGGGTGCGGTCTCGCGCTTGCAGGATCCGTGGCAGCCCGCGCTGCTCGACCTCGTCGCGCTGTCCGCCGACGCGGCACGGGCCGAGGGCAAGAGCTGTGGTGTCTGTGGCGAGGCGGCGTCGGACCCGTTGCTCGCGTGTGTGCTGACCGGTCTGGGTGTCACCTCTCTTTCCATGGGCGCGGCTTCGATTCCTTATGTGCGGGCGTCACTGGCGAAGTACACGCTGGCGCAGTGCGAGCGGGCCGCTGCGGCGGCCCGGGCTGCGGACAGCGCCGAAGAGGCGCGCGACGCTGCTCAGGCGGTGCTGTCCGGCGAGTGAGCGGCCGGCCGGCGCCGAGTCGTTGGACAGACCGGCCCGGTGCAGATCGTCGTTCGTCGAGGGGCGTCCCACTTCATGCGGGGCGCCCCTCGCCCGTTGTTCGTTCAGTGGGCGTGGCCTGTGGTGGGTTCGTCTCCTCCGAGGTCGGGGGGTGAGCAGTAGTCGACGTCCGATTCCGGTGAGATGAGGTCGCCTGATTCGGCGTCGGTGCAGTAGGCGTCGAATACCTCGCCGGCCGTCAGGGGCTCGACGCCGTTTCCGCGCAGGCGCCAGCCGTAGACGCGGTCGGTGGTCCCGGGGGCGGTGGTGCGCATGACGAGGCCTCCGGGGCTCTGGGAGGCGATACCGAGGGCCAGGACCGTGGTGAACTCGAGGACTTCGGCCTCGTCGAGTTCTGTGGCGCCCTCGCTGTCGTCGTCCGCGTGGAGGACGGCGACCAGTGTTTCGGCTGGTGTCGTGACGCTGCAGACGAGGTGCCTGTTTCCCCGCGGGGCGGTGTCGAGGATGCGGACCAGAAGGTTCGAGGCACGGGCGAAGGCCGCGTGGCCGATGTCCTCGCCGCAGGATGCGCAGGCACCGATGCGGGCCAGGAGTGTGGCGGCGTACTCCCAGGTCGCCTGTCGGACGGCCTCGTCGACGAGGTCCGGGACTAGTTCGGCGAGGGGCTGGCCGTCGTAAGGGACGGTCGGGCCCGTGGTCGCCAGTTCCGCTGTGAAGCGGGTGCGGCTGGACGGGGCGTCCGGGTCGAGGCCGGTTGCGGTGCAGAACTCGGCGTACTCCTCGGGGTCGAAGAGCGCGACGGTGGTGTGGTTGCCCTGGGCGGCAAGGCTCTTCAGAAGAGCTTCCACCTCGCGGAGGTAGGACCTGTGGTTGTCGAAGGTGAAGCTGCGGTAGCGCCGCATCGCCCGGAAGTCGTGCTCGTCGGTGAGCAGGCCGATGGTGCCCGCGATTTCGCGGCGCAGAACGCGCCGCATGGTCGAGTGCCTGGTGTTCGTCATGGTTCCCCCTGTGCGCAGTCGATCAATGCTCACTCACAGTAACCGGGGCCACTGACAATCGGGTTCGGGTCAGGCGGTCGCGGACGAGGCGGTGCTGGATCACGCAGGTCACAGCGATGCCGGCGCCGAAACAGGCCCAGCCGACGGGGCCGGTGGCGATGGCTGCCGTGACGGCGAGTGGACCGATGCTGCGTTGGACGGCTTGGGCGAGTCCATGGACTCCGAGGTACGAGCCCTGGGCGGTGTCGGAGGCGAGGGCGACGGAGAGTTCCCAGGAGACGGTGGCGTGGAGCATCTCGGCCACGGTGAAGGCGGCGGCCGAGGCGGTGAGGAAGAGCGTCGCGGAGACAGTCGTACCGGTTGCCGAGAGGGCCATGGTGATGCCACCCAGGGCGAAGACCGCGGACAGCGGGAGCAGGAGCCTACGAGCGGCCTTGGTGGTGGCGCCGAAGCGGGCCAGGGGGACTTGGAGGGCAACCACCATCACGTTGTTGAGGACCATCAGCAGTGGGGCGAGGCCGGTCGGTGCGCTGCCGGTGTGGGCGATCCAGAGGGGCAGGCCGACCTTGAAGACCGCGTCGTCGAGGAAGAGGACGGTCTCGGTGGCGACGTAGGCGAGGTAGGTGCGATCGCGCCAGGGGTTCGCCGGTCTGGTCGTGGGCGTGGGGTCGGAGGACGTGGCTACCGTGCGGGAGGGCGAAGGGGGTTCGGCGCAGCGGAGGGTGAGTGCCGCGGTGGCGACGAACGAGAGTGCGTCGCCGACGAGCAGCCATTGGTATGCCGTGGTGGTGCCGAGGGCCAGAGCCGCGGCGGCTGCGAGGCCTCCCAGGGCCCAGCCCGCGTTGGCTGCCGTCCGGTTGACCGCCTGATAGCGGACGCGGTCCGGGCCTGCGACACGGGTGGCGTAGAGCTTCGTGATGACGCTCGACGCGCGGTCGCCGAAGCCGCCGACGGCCGTACATGCGAGAAGCACGGCGTAGTGGTCAGCCGTGAGCAGGGTGAACGAGGCCAGGGCGCGCATCACTTGGACGGCGATCAGGACGCGGGTGAGCGGAAAGCGGTCGGCGAGGCGGCCGCCCATGGGTGCCCCGGCGATGCCGATGACTCCCGCGGCGGCGACGAGAGTGCCGACCTCGCCAATGGAGAGGCCCGCGACATAGGTGAAGTACAGGACGGAGACGGATGCCCACAGGCCGCTGCCGACTCGGTCGACGAGGGTGATCAGGAGCATTCTGCGGCCGTCGAGGCCCCCTGGTACGCGGTCGGTCCAGGCTGACGCACGGCGCAGTGGATTCACGTCTCCCCCTTGCTTCAATTTATGTACTGATACATAATCTTCAACGTGGCAACACAATATGGGATCAGTGGTACGACGGCCAAGGGGATTGCCTCGTCCGTCGAACGAGGCGTGTCCGAGGGGTCGTTGGGGCCGGGGGCCGCGCTGCCTCCGGTGCGTCGGCTCGCCGATGAACTGGGAGTGAGTCCGGGGACGGTCGCGACGGCTTACAAGGAGTTGCAGCGGCGCGGGATCGTGGTCACGCGCGGTCGGGGCGGGACCGTGGTGGCGGCGGCTCCGGCGGTTGCCTCACGGCGGCCTCCCAAGGTCCCGGACGGACTGCGCGACTTGGCCGGCGGGCACCCCGATCCCGATCTGCTCCCCCGGCTGGTGCCGCCCTCACGTCTCTCCCCTGGCGCCCGGTCGCATCGCGCGACACCCCGGCTGACGCGACTGGAACACGTCGTACGGGAGTGGTTCGGGCCCGACGGGGTGCCGACGGAGCACGTGGCCTTCGCCCATGGGGCGCTGGATCTGATCGGGCGGCTGCTGTCGGTAGAGCTGCGGCCCGGCGATGCGGTGGCCATGGAGGACCCCGGCTACCACCATCTGCTGGATCTGGTGACCGCGTTGGGGCTGCGCAACGTCCCCGTCGCCGTGGACGACGAGGGGCTGCTTCCGGAAGCGCTGCGAGAGGCGTTGCGGACGGGCGTACGGGCCGTTGTGTGCAGCCCGCGCGCGCAGAATCCGCGCGGGGGGTGTTTCTCGGCGGCGCGAAGGGACGCGCTTGTCGCGGTGCTCCGGGAGGAGCCGGAGGTCCTTGTGGTCGAGAACGATCACGCGTCCGCCGTCGCGGACGCGCCCCTGTACACGCTGACCTCGGGCGGTCTGGCCCGGTGGGTGCACGTCCGTACGGTGAGCAAGTTCCTCGGGACCGATCTGCGGTGGGCCGCGGCGGCCTGTGACCCGACCACACTGGCCCGGCACGACGGACGGATGCTGCTGACGTCCGGCTGGGTCAGTCATCTGCTCCAGGAGACCGTGTACGGGCTGATGACGGACGACGGCACGCGCGCGTTGGTCGCCAGTGCGCGGGAAACGTACTCGCTGCGGCGGAACGCGCTGCTGCGGGAGCTGGACCGGCACGGGATCCCGGCCCGGGGGGCGAGCGGGATGAATGTGTGGGTGCCCGTGCCGGACGAGTCCGCCGTGGTGAACGGGCTGCGGTCGTACGGCTGGTGGGTCGCGGCCGGGGCACGGTTCCGGCTCGCGTCCGGGCCCGCGGTGCGGATCGCGGTGGCTGACCTCCAGCCGGCCGACGCGGTGCGGCTGGCCTCGGACTTCGCAACCGTGTTGGTCGAGTCCGAGGCCACCTACGGTGGTTGACCGCTGTTCCCGGGGGCGGTCAGGAGCGCTTGCGGGCCAGCTCCTCGTAGAAGCGCAGCAGGTCGAGGTTGTCGATGGAGCCGGGGTTGACGGCCTTCTCCAGGGGGCTGCCCTGGAGAAGTCGCTTCACCGGGACTTCGATGCGTTTGCCGGTGAGGGTGTGCGGAACTCCGGGGACCTCGATGACCTCGTCGGGGACGTGGCGCGGGGAGAGCTGTTCACGGATGGTCTGCTTGATGCGGTTCAGGAGGGCCTCGTCGAGGACGGCTCCGGGCGCGAGATGGACGAAAAGCGGCATCCAGTAGCCGCCGTCGGGCTGTTCGACGCCGATGACGAGGGATTCCTTGATCTCGGGGAGTCGCTCGACGGCTTCGTAGATGTCGGCCGATCCCATGCGTACGCCCTGGCGGTTGAGCGTGGAGTCGGAACGGCCGTGGATGATCACGGAGCCCCGCGAGGTGACGGTGATCCAGTCGCCGTGGCGCCAGACTCCGGGATAGGTGTCGAAGTAGCTGTCGTGGTACCGGCTGCCGTCGGGGTCGTTCCAGAAGTGGATGGGCATGGACGGCATCGGGTTGGTGACCACGAGTTCACCGACCTCGTCCACCAGGGGTTTTCCGCTCGGGTCCCAGGACTGCAGGTCGGTGCCCAGTCCGGGCGCCTGGAGTTCGCCGATGTGCACGGGGAGGGTCGGTACGGCTCCTGCGAAGCAGGAGCACACGTCCGTGCCACCGCTGACCGAGGCGATCCACAGTGCGGCCCCGCTCTCCGCGAACTCGTCGTGCAGCCAGCGGAATCCGTCGGGGGGCAGCGGTGATCCGGTGGTGGCGACGCACTGCACCTTGGAGAGGTCGAAGTCGCGGGCCGGGTGCACGCCGGCCTTGCGGCAGGCCATGACGTACGCGGCCGAGGTGCCGAAAAGGGTCGCGCCCGTGCGTTCGACGATCCCCCACTGGGCGCCCGTGTCGGGGTAGCCGGGACTGCCGTCGTACAGGACGATCGTCGTCCCCGTCAGAAGGCCGGAGACGAGGAAGTTCCACATCATCCAGCCGGTGGACGTGTACCAGAAGAAGCGGTCCTCCGGCCCCAGGTCGCAGTGCAGGCCGAGTTGTTTGAGGTGTTCGACGAGGATGCCGCCCTGGGACTGCACGATGGCCTTGGGGAGGCCGGTCGTGCCCGAGGAGTAGAGCACCCACAGGGGGTGGTCGAAGGCGACCTGTTCGTAGGCGGGTGTCACGTCCGCGGAGGTGAGGGCGGACCATTCCAGGGCGCCTTCGGGGGCCTCGGTGCCCAGCAGCGGGATGTGGACGACGGCGCGCAGGGTGGGCAGTTCGCGGCGGAGTTCGGCGACTGTGTCGCGACGGTCGTGCTCCTTGCCGCCGTAGCGGTAGCCGTCGACGGTGAACAGCACGACCGGTTCGACCTGCTGGAAGCGGTCGAGGACGCTGCGCGCGCCGAAGTCGGGGGCGCAGGACGTCCATACGCCGCCCACCGCAGCCGTGGCGAGCAGGGCGACCACTGCTTGCGGAACGTTCGGGAGATAGCCGCTCACGCGGTCTCCTGGGCGTACTCCGAGGTCACGCAGCTCGGCGGCGAGGGAGCCGACCTGGCGGCGCAGCTCGGACCAGGTCACCGGGCGGGGTTCGTGGGTCTCGTCGACGTACAGGAGGGCCGGTTCGTCCGCGCGGGTGTCCGCGGCGCGCAGGGCGTGCTCGGCGTAGTTGAGGGTCGCCCCGGGGAACCATTCCGCGCCGGGCATCGAGCGATCGCCGAGCACGCGCGCGTAGGGCGTCGAAAAGCCCACGTCGAACCACTCGGTGACGGCTAGCCAGAACGTGTCGAGCTGGTCCACGGACCAGCGGTGCAGTGCCGCGTAGCCGCCGTCGGCGGGGGCTCCGTGTCGTTCGGCCGCCCAGGCCTGGAACTTGGTGATCCTGGCCCGGGCGACGCGTTCTCGGTCCGGCTGCCAGAGAGGCGTGGGGTTGGTGGTGGACATGGGGCGGCTCCCGGAACAGTGCGCATGACACGGCTGACACGGACCATGCCATCTGATCGACTCGGACACCAGGGTGCGCCGCGCGGGTGTCGTGTCGCGGAGATGAAGATGTGGTCATTGTCAGAGTGAACGGATACTGAACGGTACGTATATCGGGCGAAGTCAGTGGCAGGCTGAACAGCATGGACGGTCGTGACCTGGTGCGTTCGGTGAAGGCGGTCGGTTCGGCGGGGGCGGCTCAGGGGCTGCGTACCGTGCGGGCCGCGTGGCGCAGGAGACGCGCCGACGCCGCCGGGCTGCCGCCTCGGGGTACCGAGCGCGCGCGGGTGCCGGGCGCCGTGCGGGACGTGGCGCCGGGGCCCGGTGGTGGTGTCGTCCGGTTCGCGCGGGCCGAGCTGCGGATCACCGTCGCCGTCAACGGGGCGGTCTTCTGGGGCTGGGACGGTGCCGGTCCCGAGCCGTCGTACGCGCTCACGGGCCGCTGTCCGGAGCCGGATCCCCGTGCCTCTCTGGAGCCGGACAAGGACGGTGGCTGGCGGGTCGTGGCCGAGCGGGTGACGGTCGTGGTCTCGCGGCACGGTGCGGTGGAAGTGCTCACCCCCGGAGGGGTGAGCCTGCGGCGGGAACTGCCGCCCCGCTGGTGGGAACCCGTGGGCGGCGGTACGAGCCGCTGGATGCAGCGCTCCGAAGTGGCCGCGGACGCACGGTTCTTCGGGCTCGGCGGGCGCGCGTCGGGACTTCGGCTGCGCGATGGGACGTACCACCTGTGGAACACGGATCCCGGCCGGGCCTTCGGTCCCGGCGACGATCCGCTGTACATCACCATGCCGGTGCAGTTGGTGGTGGCCGACGCGGCGACCCATCTGGTGTTCCAGGACACCTCCTGGGACGGCACGGTGACCCTGCGGGAGGGCGAGGAGGGCGCGGGTTCCGGGCATGACCGGGCCGGAACGTGCGAGCTGCGGATGGACGGCGGGCCGCTGCGCTGCTGGATGATGGTGGGCACCCCCGCGCGCGTGCTGCACACCTGGGCCCTGCTCACGGGTGCTCCCGCATTGCCGCCCTCGTGGGCGCTGGGCCACCACCACGCGCGCTGGGGCTTCGGTGGCGAGCAGGGAGTGCGACGGGTCGTCGCGGGCTATCAGCAGCACGATCTGCCGCTCGACGCGGTCCATCTCGACATCGACCACTTCGACGGGCACCAGGTGTTCACCGTCGACCAGGAGCAGTTCCCCAAGCTGCCGGCCCTCGCCGAGGATCTGCGGCGCGACGGGATCCGGCTGGTGTCGATCATCGACCCGGCGATCAAGGCCGAGCCGGGCAACGCCGTGTACGACAGCGGGAGCGCCGAGGACGCGTTCGTACGGGACGCGTCGGGGCAGCTCGTACGGGGGGTCGTGTGGCCCGGGGAGTCGGTCTACCCCGACTTCACGCACGCGCGCGTGCGGTCGTGGTGGGGCCGGATGTACGCGGAGCGGCTCGGGCAGGGGTTCTCGGGTTTCTGGCACGACATGAACGAGCCCACGTCGTTCACCGCCTTCGGGGAGTCGACCCTGCCCCGTTCGGCCCGCCACGCGCTTGAGGGGCACGGCGGCGACCATCGTGAGGCGCACAACGTGTACGCCCTGTGCATGGCCAGGGCCGCCTACGGGGGGCTGCGCGAACTGGCGCCCGAGGAGCGGCCGTTCATATTCTCCCGCTCCGGGTGGGCCGGTATGCAGCGCTACGGAGGGACGTGGTCCGGGGACGTGGCGACGGGCTGGCCGGGGCTGCGGGCGTCACTGTCGCTGGTCATGGGCCTCGGGCTGTGCGGGGTGCCCTACTCGGGTCCGGATGTGGGCGGCTTCGACGGGAGCCCGTCGCCTGAGCTGTATCTGCGGTGGTTCCAACTGGGCGCCTATCTGCCGCTGTTCCGTACGCACGCGAGTCTGCGGGCGGGGCGCAGGGAGCCCTGGGAGTTCGGTGCGGACGTCCTCGCCCACGCGCGCGTGGTGCTCGTCGAACGCCGGCGCCTGCTGCCGTACTTCATGACGCTGGCGCATCTGGCGCGGCGCACGGGGGCGCCCTATGTGCGGCCGTTGTGGTGGGGGGCGCCGGAGGACCGGGCGCTGCGGGACTGCGAGGACGCCTTTCTGCTGGGTGACTGTCTTCTGGTGGCGCCGGTGCTCGACCCGGGTGCGGACCGGCGTGCGGTACAGCTGCCGCGCGGGCGCTGGTACGACACGGTGACGGAGCAGGCGTACGAGGGGCCCTGTCAGGTGCTGATCGACGCCCCTTTGTCGCGGATTCCGGTTCTCGCGCGCGCGGGCGCCGTCGTACCCGTGCGGGGCGCCGACGGCGGCCTGGAGCTGGAGGCGTGGGCGCCCGCCCTCGGGCGTACCGGGGGCGGGCTGGTGGTGCCGGACGAGGGTGACGGGTGGGAGGAGGCGGACATCGAGCGGTACGTCACGCGTTGGGAGGGGCGGCGGGTGGTCGTCGAGCGGGACGGGGAGGACGGCGTGAGCGAGCCGTCCCACCCCGTGCGCGTACGGGGACTCGCCGCGCACTGAGCGGGCTCAGTAGCGGCCCTCGAACCAGGCGCGGGCGGCCACCGTGTGCAGCGGGAAGGCCAGTTCCTCCGGCCTGCGCAGAAGGTGCCAACCGGCCGTCTCGTCCGTGGCGGCGGACTGCGGCAGGTGGTCGGCGGGGCGTTCCGGGAGGACTCCGAAGAGCAGCAGGTGCCCGTCCGGCGAACTCATCGCGTCGGCGAGCCGGACATCGCGGCTCGCCGCCTCGATGCCCGTCTCCTCCCTCAGTTCACGGACGAGGGCCTGCCGCCAGTCCTCGCGGTGGTCGACATACCCGCCGGGCAGGGCGGTGCCCCCGCGCGCGGGGGCGATGGTTCGGGTGATGACGACCAGGGCGGCGCCCTTGGTGTCGTACACGGGCTGGAGTGCCACCGCGACGGGCAGCGGGTTGCGGTAGGCCACGGCGCCGCAGACGGGGCAGGTGCGGGGCCAGCCGGAAACGCCCTCTCCGTAGGGCGCTCCGCAGCTCGAACAGTGGGAGTCCGGCACGGAGTTGTCGGTTGATAGTTGTTTTACGGACACGCGGCGGACTGTATCCGATCATGCGGACGGGGTCCTTCCGAGGGCTCCTCAGGACGCCGGCGTGAGGGAACTCGCGGAAACGGGGAAGTCGAAGTACGTGTCCGGATAGAGCTCGGGCTTGAACGTGAAGTGCCACCACTCCTCGGCGAGGTTGACGAAACCGAGGGTCTCCAGCGTGCCCTTCAGGAGGAGCCGGTTCGCGCGCTGCTCCCCCTGGATGCGTGGGTCGAGGGTATGGGAGAGGGTGTCGAAGCAGTCGTAACCCGTGCCCATGTCCACCGAGTTGTCCGGGAAGCGCTCGCTCTGGGGTGCGTAGCAGGACACGAGGGGTTCCCCTGGCACGTACGGCCTGGTCGGTTTCGCCGGGAGCTTCACGATCGTCAGGTCCATGGTGGAGCCCCGGCTGTGGCCCGACTTCTCCGCGATGTAACCGTCCTCGAACAGGCGGGTCTTGTCGACGTCCGGATAGAACTCGCCCTTCATGGTCTGGTCGTCGAGGTCCTCGGCCCAGCGGACGAAGTGGTCCACGGCGCGCTGCGGGCGGTAGCAGTCGTACACCTTGAGGGTGTAGCCCTGCGGGCGCAGCTTCAGCTGGGCCTGGTGGAGGGCCTCGGCCGCGGGCCTGGTGAGGATGCAGATCGGCTGCTCGTAGCCGTCGATGGGCTCGCCCACGAAGTTGTGCGGGGTGAAGTAGCGCATCTCCTGGATGATCGTCGGGTCGACGGATCTCAGGGCCACGAAGTCTTCGGGTGCCCCGGCTTCCGGGGTGGATCCGACGGCGGGAGCGGAGGCGGCCAGCAGCATGGCAAGTGCTGTCATCAAGCCACGTACTGCGACAGGAAGTCGTGTCATGCCTCCTGCATTTATCAGTTGTGGATCTCTCCGGGGAAGCAATCCGATGCGATCCTGCCCGATCGGGCACCAGGGACGGCCGGAACCACCCCCGTGGGCCCCGGCCGTCCCTACCGATACGACGACGCACGGACGGGGTGTCCGGTTCTGTGCGACGGCTGCCCAATCCGAAGTGACCGTGCCACACTTCTGACGTTCCGTCAGATCCAGTCCTCTGGAGGGGATGTGACACGTACCCGCACACCTGTGGTCGCCGGGTGGTTCACCGGGGACGGGGACGACTTCCGGCTCCTCGGTACCCGCTGCTCGGCCTGCGCCTCGGTGTTCTTTCCCCGCGAGGACGTCCACTGCCGCAATCCAGGGTGTCCGGGCGGAGAGTTGACAGAGGTGCCCCTGTCCCGGCGCGGGCGGGTCTGGTCGTACACCGACGGCAGGTACCGGCCTCCGTCACCATATGTGACCGATCCGGAACTTCCGTGGGAACCGTACGCGTTGATCGCTGTGGAGCTGGAGTCCGAACGGATGGTGGTGCTGGGGCAGGCGGTTCCCGGGGTCACCGTCGCCGATCTGACGGTGGGCATGGAGGTGGAAGTCGTCCAGGGGGTCCTCCACGAGGACGCGGAGACGACCTGGACGACCTGGCACTGGCGACCGAAGGGGGTGGTGAAATGACCGGTGATGTGGCGGTGCTCGGCGTGGGCATGCACCCCTGGGGCAAGTGGGGGCGTGGCTTCGTCGAGTACGGCGCGAGTGCCGCGCGCGCGGCACTCGCCGACGCGGGGATCGACTGGCGGGACGTCGACTCGGTCGTCGGGGCGGACACCGTGCGCGGCGGCTATCCCGGCTATGTGGCAGGGGCGACGTTCGCCAAGGTGCTGGGCTGGCAGGGCGCCCGGGTGACCAGCGTGTACGCGGCTTGCGCGTCCGGGGCGCAGGCGGTCGCCGTGGCGCGCGCGCAGATCCTCGCCGGGCTCGCGGAGGTGGTGCTCGTCGTGGGTGCGGACTCGGCGCCGAAGGGGTTCTTCCGGCCGGCCGGCGGGGACCGGCCCGACGACCCGGACTGGCTGCGGTTCCGGGTCCTGGGGGCGACGAACCCGACGTACTTCGGGCTCTACGCGCGGCGGCGGATGGCCGTGCACGGGGACACCCTGGAGGACTTCGCGCAGGTCAAGGTGAAGAACGCCGCCTTGGGGGCGCTCAACCCGAACGCCCGCTACCGCAAACGGGTCACGGCCGACGAGGTGGCCGCGTCCGCGGTGGTCGCCGATCCGCTCCGGCTGCTCGACATCTGCGCCACCTCGGACGGCGGGGCGGCGCTGGTACTGACCGGTATGGAGTTCGCGCGCCGGCACGGGGCCGCGGAACCGGTGCGGATCCGGGCGGTGTCGACGGTGACACCGCGGTACCCCACGACCGTGCTGGACCTGCCGGACATCGCCACGGACTCCGCGGTGGCCGTGGAGCCCACGGACGGGACCTTCCGGGCGTCGATCGCACGGGCGGCCTACGAGGAGGCCGGCATCGGCCCCGAGGATCTCTCCCTGGCCGAGGTCTACGACCTGTCCACGGCCCTGGAGCTGCAGTGGTACGAGGATCTGGGTCTGTGCGGCGAGGGCGAGGCGGCGAAGCTGCTGAGGGAGGGCGCGACGGCCCCGGGTGGGCGCATACCCGTCAACACCAGTGGCGGTCTCGCCTCCTTCGGAGAGGCCGTGCCCGCGCAAGCCATCGCACAGGTGTGCGAACTGGCCTGGCAGTTGCGGGGGGACGCGGGTGACCGGCAGGTCGCGCGGGCGCGTGTGGGCATCACGGCCAACCAGGGCCTGTTCGGGCACGGTTCGTCGGTGATCGCGGTGCGGTGAGGAACAGATGGGCGGGCGGTGCGCATCGAGTGCGCGCCCAGCTGGGAACTTCCACGCTCTGTGATCAGCTCGGAATCGTGCGTGAACACCTCGTGAACTGCGCCCGGGCGTACGCCTGGAGCGCCAAAATACTGCCGTGCCCTCCTGGACGGACGCTCTCCGTTTCGCCTTCCAGCCGGTCGTCAATCTGACGACCGGCGGCGTCGCGGCGCTGGAGATACTGGCCCGCCCGGAGAGCGGCGACATCCTCGCCCAGGCTCGCCGTGACCCCGAACTCGACGGCCGGCTGGCCGCGTTGGCGGTACGGGCGGCGGCCGCCCGGGAGACGCTGCTGCCGCTCCACGTCAACGTGTTCGCCGGCACCCTCGCCGACCTCGGCGGGCTCGCCGCCCTGCACCACGCCGTACGCGAGGCGGGGCGGCTGCCGTGGGAGGTGACGGTGGACGTGGTCCCGCCGTACACGCACGTGCCGCAGCGTGCGCTCCTGGAGGCGGTGGCCGTGCTGCGGGGCGAGGGCTTCCGGATCTGCGCGGACGGCGTCGGCGACGGGGACGTACCCCTGAGGCTGCTCACGGACCTGGCGCCCGACCTGGTGAAGCTCGACGCGTCCCTGCTGGACCGGCCTGCTGCGGTGCGGGCGATGCGGACCCTCTGCGAGCAACTGAGCGCGCTTCTTTCCGTGGAGGGCGTGGAGACCGAACTGCAGTGCGCCGCCGCGGTGTCGGCCGGGGCCCAGCTGGCGCAGGGCGAGCTGTTCGCCCCGCCCGCCCGGCTGCCCGTGGCCGACGTATACGTTCCGCCGCTCTCCCCCGGGACGGCCGCCACGCCCCCTTCCGGGCCGTCGGTGCGGCAGTTCGTACGGCCCGCCGCGCTTCTGCCTGCCACCGCGTCGGCGGGCCGGGTGCGGGCGCTGCTGACGGGGGCGCCCGACGTGTCCGGGGTGGTGCTCGTGGACGAGACCGGGGTTCCCGTCCGGTCGGTGCACCGGTCCCGCTTCCTGCTGTCGATGTCGGGGCGCTACGGGCACGCCCTGTACGCCGACCGGCCCGCGGCCAAGCTGGGTGACCCGCCGCGCACGGTCGGCGTCGACGCGACCGCCTGGGAGGTCCTGGACGTGGTCGCGGACGGCGACCGCGACCGTACGTCGGACGACGTGGCGGTCGTCGACCGGTACGGGCGGTGCGTGGGCGTCGTACGGCTGGCGGACCTCGTACGGGCGCTCGCCGAGAGCCGGGTCGAGGAGGCGGCGGGGCTCAATCCGCTGACGCGGCTGCCCGGTTCGGACGCGATCACCGCGGAGGTGGACCGGCGGATCACGGACGGGCGGATGTTCGCGCTGAGCTGGCTGGACGTCGATCACTTCAAGCGGGTCAACGACGGTGCCGGGTTCGCGGCCGGTGACGAGCTGATCCGGTCGGTGGCGCGGGTGTTGGCGCACTCGGCGTCCGGGAGCACGCGCGTGGGGCACATCGGCGGGGACGACTTCCTCGTCCTGGCGGATCCGGAAGGTCTCGATCCGCTGGCGTCGGCGGTGCTCGACACGCCCTGGTACGCGGGCGGCCACGCCGTCACGCTGTCCCTGGCGACGGTCCTGTGCGCGCCTGGCAGCGTCGCGGACCACCGGCAGGCCGCCGCGTGCCTGGCGCCGCTGAAGCAGGCGGCGAAAGCCCTCGACGGGGCGAGCTGGGTGCTCGGCCGGGCAGGTCTGCCCGGCCACGAGATCCTACGGGGATCGGGGCTGGCACCCGCGCAGGCGGGGTGAGGGCGGCAGAGAGGCCGTTCCACAGGAACCGCCATCGCATCCGCGAGGGGCGCCTCAACCAGTGTCGTCGGCGACCTTGACGCTCACAGGACGTCGGAGAACACTTCCGGTGTCAGTCGGCATCGCCACACATTCTCGGCGTAATCAGGCAATGCGCCGTGCGGGCCCCAACCGCACCACGGGCCATTCCCATGCGGGCGATCCGGCTGCGACGGCACGCTCGTCACGGACGCCGGGCGGGGCGCGGGAACTCCCTGTCCTCGGCTGAAGTAGCCATGGGAACGCACCCTGCAAGGTCGACCGGGGCCGGACCGCCCCGGGCGAAGGCCTAGGAGCCGCCATGAGCAATGGGGACATCTTTGTCGGCGAGATCATCGGTACAGCGATTCTGATCCTCTTCGGCGCCGGCGTGGTCGCCGCCGTCGTACTCAACTACTCCAAGGCGAAGGACGCCGGCTGGATCGTCATCACGTTCGGCTGGGGCTTCGGCGTGCTCGCCGGGGCGTACACCGCCGCACCGCTGTCCGGCGGACATCTCAACCCCGCGGTGACCATCGGGATCGCCGTCGACACCGGAGACTGGGACAAGGTGCCCGTGTACATCGCCGGGCAGATGGTCGGCGCCTTCCTCGGCGCGGTCCTGTGCTGGCTGGTGTACTTCGCCCAGTTCCAGGCCAACGCGGAGGAGGAGATCGCCCAGCCGACGCTCGGAATCTTCTCCACCACGCCCGCGATCCGCAATCCCGTCGCGAACCTCGTCACCGAGATCATCGCGACCATGGCGCTGGTCCTGCCGATCCTGGCCTTCGGTCTGACCAAGGGGCTCGGCGAGTCCGGCACATCGATCCTGATCGTCTCCTTCCTGGTGGTCGGCATCGGTCTGTCGCTCGGCGGTCCGACGGGGTACGCCATCAATCCGGCCCGTGACCTGGGCCCGCGGGTCGCCCACGCCCTGCTCCCGATACCCAACAAGGGCACCTCGGACTGGAGTTACGCGTGGATCCCGGTGGTGGGGCCGCTGATCGGCGCCGCACTGGCGGGGATCGTCTTCAACGCGGCCTTCTGACACGCACGCGCGCGTGCCGGGGCCGCAGACTTCCGGAGCTTCCCACGAAGGGGACGTCATGACGGACAAGTTCGTCGCCGCGATCGACCAGGGCACCACGTCCAGCCGCTGCATCGTCTTCAACCAGGACGGCGAGATCGTCGCCGTCGACCAGCGCGAGCACCGCCAGATCTTCCCCAAGCCCGGATGGGTGGAGCACGACGCCACCGAGATCTGGTCGAAGGTGCAGGCGGTGGTCGCGGGCGCACTCGCCAAGGCCGGGCTGCGCGCCGACCAGCTCAGCGCGCTCGGCATCACCAACCAGCGTGAGACGACGGTCCTGTGGGACCGCGCCACGGGCAAGCCGGTCCACAACGCGATCGTCTGGCAGGACACACGTACGGCGGCGCTCTGCAACGAGCTCGGCGGCACCGACGGGCAGGACCGTTTCCGCGAGCAGACCGGACTGCCCCTGGCCAGCTACTTCTCCGGCCCCAAGGCGGCCTGGCTGCTCGACAACGTACCGGGGCTGCGTGCCCGCGCCGAGCGCGGCGAGATCGCCTTCGGCACGATCGACTCCTGGCTGATCTGGAACCTGACGGGCGGTACGGACGGCGGGCGGCACGTCACCGACGTGACCAACGCCGGCCGCACCATGCTGATGGACCTGGAGACCCTCCAATGGGACGCGTCCATCCTGTCCGCGATGAACGTCCCTGAGGGGATCCTCCCCGAGATCAGGTCCTCGTCCGAGGTGTACGGCACCGCGGTGGGCCAGCTCGCGGGCGTCCCCGTGGCCTCCGCGCTGGGCGACCAGCAGGCCGCGGTGTTCGGCCAGGCCTGCTACGACGTGGGGACGGCGAAGAACACGTACGGCACCGGCAGTTTCCTGCTGCTCAACACCGGCAACCGGCCCGTCCCCTCAAAGAACGGCCTGCTGACGACGATGGGCTACAAGATCGGCGGCGAGGCCCCGGTCTACTGCCTCGAAGGGTCCATCGCGATCACCGGGGCGCTCGTGCAGTGGTTCCGCGACCAGCTCGGCATCATCCGTACCGCCGACGAGATCGAGACGCTCGCGGCGAGCGTCGACGACAACGGCGGCGCGTACATCGTGCCCGCCTTCTCCGGCCTGTTCGCGCCCTATTGGCGCTCCGACGCGCGCGGGGTGGTCACCGGCCTCACGCGGTACGTCACCAAAGGGCATCTGGCGCGCGCGGTGCTGGAGGCGACGAGCTGGCAGACGCGGGAGGTCGTGGACGCCATGTTCCAGGACTCCGGGGTGAGCATCACGACCCTGAAGGTGGACGGCGGCATGACCAAGAACAACCTTCTGATGCAACACCAGGCGGACGTCCTCGGGGTGCCGGTCATCCGGCCGAAGGTCTCCGAGACGACATGCCTGGGAGCGGCGTACGCGGCCGGGCTCGCGACCGGGGTGTGGAACGACCTCGACGAGCTGAAGTCGCACTGGCAGAAGGACGTCGAGTGGACGCCTGCCATGGAGGCGTCGGTGCGCGACCGCGAGTACCACAACTGGCGCAAGGCCGTGGAGAAGAGCTTCGGCTGGGAGGACGACGGCCGGGGCTAGAACCACCGCTCGGAGCGGAAAACGTGGTCCACGCGCGCGCGTGCCTCTTGGACCGCGGCCCGAACCCCGGTCGGCGGGGGTACGGGCCGTGCACGTGCGGGGCGGTGAAGGGCCGTCAGGTGGTGACGGTCGCGCGGCGGTCGGCCGCGTACGCCATCGCATGCTGGACGACTCCGATGAGGACCTCCTTGACCGACTCCCGGTCGCGCGCGTCGCACAGCAGGAGCGGCACACTGGCGTCGAGGTCGAGCGCCGCCCGGACGGACTGCGACGGGTAACGAGCCGCTCCGTCGAAGCAGTTGACGCCGACGAGGAAGGGTATGGAACGCCGCTCGAAGTAGTCGACGGCGGCGAAGCTGTCCTCCAGACGGCGGGTGTCGGCGAGGACGACCGCCCCCAGGGCGCCGGTGGCCAGCTCGTCCCACAGGAACCAGAAGCGGTCCTGTCCGGGCGTCCCGAAGAGGTACAGCACCAGGTCCTCGCGCAGCGTGATGCGGCCGAAGTCCATGGCCACAGTGGTGGTGTGCTTGCCCTCCACCCCGCTGGTGTCGTCGACCGGGCGGCCCGCCTCGGTGAGCAACTCCTCGGTGCGCAGCGGCTTGATCTCGCTGACCGCGCCGACGAGGGTCGTCTTGCCCGCGCCGAATCCGCCGGCCACGAGGATCTTGAGCGTGACGGGCTCGACCGGGGGCTTGCCGCGCTCAGAACGCCCGAAGATCATCGATCTCTTCTCCTGCTTGTTCGGGGTCGGTCGGCGGTGGGCCGTAGCCCCCGCCGCCGGGGGTTTCGATCACGAGTACGTCGCCGGGGCCGACGTCCGCCGAGTCGCTGCCGCCGAGCACGGTGACCGTGCCGTCCGCACGCTCCACGCGGTTGGCCCCCAGCGCGCCCGGCTCGCCGCCCGCCATACCGTACGGCGGAACCCTGCGGTGCTGCGACAAAGTCGAGACAGTCATCGGCTCGTTGAACCGGAGACGGCGCACCGCCCCGTCTCCACCGCGCCATTGTCCCGCACCGCCGCTGCCGTGCCGTACCGCGAACTCGTCGAGCCTGACGGGCAGTCGCCACTCCAGGACCTCGGGGTCGGTGAGCCGCGAGTTGGTCATATGGGTCTGGACGACGGACGCGCCCGGAAAACCGTCGCCCGCGCCGGACCCGGAGGCGACGGTTTCGTAGTACTGGTACCGCTCGTTGCCGAAGGTCACGTTGTTCATCGTCCCGGAGCCCTCGGCCTGGACGCCGAGCGCCCCGTACAGGGCTCCGGTGATGGCCTGTGAGGTTTCCACGTTGCCCGCGACGACGGCGGCCGGCGGCTCGGGGGCGAGCATGGAAGCGGGCGGTACGACGATGTCGAGCGGGCGCAGGCAGCCGTCGTTGAGGGGGATGTCGTCGTCGACCAGGGTGCGGAAGACGTACAGGACGGCCGCGTTGACCACCGCGAAGGGGGCGTTGAAGTTGCTGCTCAGCTGTGCGGAGGTACCGGTGAAGTCGACCGTCGCTGAACGTTTTTCGCGGTCCACGGAGACACGGACCCGGATGACGGCTCCCGAGTCCGTCTCGTAGGCGAACTCGCCCTCTTCCAGGGTGTCGATCACTCGCCGCACCGATTCCTCGGCGTTGTCCTGGACGTGCTTCATGTATGCCTGGACGACGTCGAGGCCGAAGTTGTCGATCATCCGGGCGACTTCGTCGACGCCCTTCTGGTTGGCGGCGATCTGGGCGCGCAGATCGGCGAGGTTGGTCCTGGGGTTGCGGGAGGGGTAGGGCGCCTCGGTGAGCAGCCGCAGGGTCTCCTCCTCGCGGAAGCGGCCGTTCTCGGCGAGCAGCCAGTTGTCGAAGAGAATGCCCTCCTCGTCGATGGTGCGGCTGTCGGCCGGCATGGAGCCGGGGGCGATCCCACCGATCTCGGCGTGGTGTCCACGCGAGGCGACGTAGAACAGGATGCGGTCACTCTCCGTGTCGCCGCTGCCTGTTGTCGTCCGCCCTGCGCCGAAGACCGGGGTGATCACGGTGACGTCCGGGAGGTGGGTGCCACCGTGGTACGGATCGTTGACGGCGTATGTGTCGCCCGGCCGCATGCCGTCGCCTCGGCGTTCGATGACCTCCTTGACGCTCGTCCCCATGGATCCCAGGTGAACGGGGATGTGGGGCGCGTTCGCGACCAGGTTTCCCTCGGGGTCGAAGAGGGCGCAGGAGAAGTCCAGACGCTCCTTGATGTTGACGGACTGGGCGGTGGATTCCAGTCGGGCGCCCATCTGTTCGGCGATCGCCATGAAGAGGTTGTTGAAGACCTCCAGCAGAACTGGATCGACTTCTGTGCCGAGATCGGAACTCTGCGTAATCGCCACGCGTTCCATGACCAGATGCCCGTCGTCGGTCGTCGCGGCCTGCCAGCCGTCGTCGACGACGGTCGTGGCACTGGCCTCGGTGATGATCGCCGGGCCGGTGACCGTCTCGCCGGGAGGCAGTTCCTCGCGGCGGTGCAGGGGTACGTCGTGCCAGGCACCGCCCGTGTGGAGGGCGGCCGTCTCCGGGGCGGTGGTGCGGGATTCGAATGCGGTGAGAGCGGAGAGATCGGGGGGTTCGGTGATGCCAGTGGCTTCCACGGAGAGGGCTTCGACCACCACAGGGCGGTCGAGGGTGAAGGAGTACGTGGCGCGATGACGTTCTTCGAAGGCGTGTTTCATCGCGTCGGGTTCGCCGAGCCCGACGGTCAGGGTGGTGTCCGTGCCGTCGTAGCGGAGCTGGGCGCGCCGGGTGACCTGGATGCGGTCCTCGGGGACGTCCTCGGCGAGGAGTTCGGCCCGGGCGGCGCCCTCCAGGTCTTCGGCGGTCTTGAGGACACCGGGCATGGAGGCGGGTTCCAGGGGTGCCTCGACGGACTGTTCACGCATGGCCGTGGTGTCGGCGAGTCCGATACCGAGCGCGGAGAGAACACCGGCCATGGGCGGCACCAGCACGGTCCGGACACCGAGCGAGTCGGCGACCCTGCAGGCGTGCTGCCCACCCGCACCACCGAAGGTGGTGAGGGCGTAGCGGGTGACGTCGTGGCCCTTCTGTACGGAGATCCGCTTGACTGCGTTGGCGATGCCGGCCACGGCGATCTGCAAGTAGCCCTCGGCTACCTGCTCCGGGGTGCGGTCGTCGCCGGTCCGTTCGCGGATCTCGCCTGCGAGGGCGGCGAAGCGGTCGCGGACGAGGCTGTCGTCGAGGGGCTGGTCGCCGTCGGGGCCGAACACCTTGGGGAAATGGGCTGGTTGGATGCGCCCGAGGGCGACATTGGCATCCGTGACGGTGAGCGGGCCGCCACCGCGGTAGCAGGCGGGGCCGGGGTCCGCGCCCGCGGAGTCGGGTCCCACGCGGTAGCGGGAGCCGTCGAAGTGGAGGACGGAGCCACCGCCGGCGGCGACGGTGTGGATGTCCAGCATGGGGGCGCGCAGGCGGACACCGGCGATCTGGGTGGTGAAGACGCGTTCGTACTCGCCGGCGAAGTGCGAGACATCGGTGGAGGTGCCGCCCATGTCGAACCCGATGACGCGGTCGAATCCGGCGAGCTGGGACATGCGGGCCATGCCGACGATGCCGCCGGCCGGTCCGGACAGGATGGCGTCCTTGCCGCGGAACTGGCCGGCTTCGGTGAGGCCTCCGTTGGACTGCATGAACATCAGCCGCACGCCCTGGAGTTCGTCGGCGACATGCTGGACGTACCGACGCAGGACGGGCGACAGGTAGGCGTCGACGACAGCCGTGTCCCCGCGCGGGACAAGCTTCATGAGCGGGCTGACCTCGCTGGACAGCGAGATCTGTGGGAAGCCGATGCGGGCGGCCAGGGCGCCGATGGCCTGTTCGTGAGCGGGGTGGAGGTGGCTGTGCATGCAGAGCACGGCGACGGCGCGGATCCCGTCGTCGTAGGCCTCCTGGAGCGGCCCGGTGAGGGCGTCGAGGTCGGGGGCGCGCAGGACGGTGCCGTCGGCGGCGATGCGCTCGTCGGCCTCGACGACCCGTTCGTGGAGCGGCCCGGGGAGGTCGATCCGGCGGGCGAAGATGCGGGGGCGGTTCTGGTAGGCGATGCGCAGCGCGTCGCGGAAACCGCGGGTGACGACGAGGAGGGTGCGTTCGCCCTTGCGTTCGAGGAGTGCGTTCGTGGCGACAGTCGTCCCCATCCGGACGGCCTCGATGGGCTCCGGGGAGTCCCCCAGGAGCTCGCGTACGCCTGCGACGGCCGCGTCGGCGTACCGGGCGGGGTTGTCGGACAGCAGCTTGTGGGTGACCAGGCCGCCGTCCGGGCGCCGCGCGACGATGTCGGTGAAGGTACCGCCACGGTCGACCCAGAACTGCCAGCCTGTCACGTCTCTACCCCGCTTCCGCGCTGCTCAGAGCGCCCGGAGGCCGTTGATCACATCGCGCAGAATACTCTCGTCCACCAGCTCGGCGGGGGGTACGGGGCGCGTCACATGGACCATTTCCTCGTCCACGAGGTCCCCGATGAGGACCCGCACCACGCCGATGGGGAGATTGAGCTCGGCAGCGAGTTCGGCGACCGACTGGGGGGCGTCACGGCAGAGTTCGACGATGTCCACGTGTTCCGGGGACAGCATGCGGTCCGCTTCCGGATCGTCCGCGTGCGCCTCCGTGACGACCACCGCGATCAGGTCCAGGCGGTGCTGGGCCGAATGGCTGGTGCGGCCCCGCGTCATGGCGTACGGACGGACGACCGGTCCGGCCTCGTCGTCGAACCAGTGGCTTCTGGGCTGACCGTCTCCGCTCATGTCATCTCACTACCCGCCTGCGGGCAGATCGGTGCGCGGAGCGGCCGCCAGATGCACACCGACACGCTTCACCAGGAGAGTCATCTCGTAAGCGACCTGGCCCACGTCCGAGTCGGCGTCCGAGAGCACGGCCAGGCAGCTGCCGTCCCCGGCGGCCGTCACGAACAGAAAGGCGTCGTCGAGTTCGACGACCGTCTGGCGGACGTTGCCCGCGTCGAAGTGACGTCCCACGCCCTTGGCGAGGCTGTGGAAGCCGGAGGCCACGGCGGCCAGGTGTTCGCTGTCCTCCCTGCTGAGGTCCTTGGAGACCCCGGTGGGCAGCCCGTCGCCGGAGAGCACGAGCGCTCTGCGGATGCTGGCCACCCGGTCCACGAGGTCGTCGAGGAGCCAGTTGAGTTCGCCGGACGCCTTGTCACTCGCGCTCTGGCCGGTCGCCTTCGGTGCGGTCATCGACCGTCCCCCTTAGTCGTTCCTTGTGCTGTGCCGTCCTGGGCGTCTTCGCCCGTGGCGTTCTCCTCACGACCACGCTGCCAACCACGCTGCAGCGAAGCCATGCGGCTGCGGACCTGGTCGGCATCGCGGTCGAAGAGGTCGGCTCCGTCCTGGGTACGGGACTTCGCCCGTTCGGCCCGCCGCTCCGGGCCGTCCCTCAGCTGCGGAGCCAGGTTCGCCTGGCGTACGCGGCGGGGCAGCCCAGCCGTACCGGACGCGGCCGGATCCGCCGCCGCACCGGGGTGGGAGGCGGTCCCGCCAGAGCCACCGCGCCGGTCTCGCTGCGGGAGGGCCGGCGCTTCCGGCGACAGGTCGCCGAGGCCGTTGCGGCCGGCCTCCGCTCGTCCGCCCGCGCCACGGGAGGGCGCGTCGGGACGGTCGGTGACAGATCGGTCGCCGAAGCGTGAGGCGGGCGGCTCCATGCGGTCGGTGAAGGACCTGGAGCCTGCTGAGTCCGCGCGGCCGTCGAGGCCCCGCGCGGCGGTTTCCCCTCGCCTGTCCCAACCGCGCACCGGAGGTTCCGTGCGGTCGCCGAAACCGTCACCCGAACCGCCGCCGGACCGGCGGACCGGTGTCTCGCCCCGGCGGCGGGCCGGGAGCGGGGCCAGGGCGTCCGGGTCCGACGAACCAGCGTTGTCGGGCTGTTCGTCCGATGGGGCCGGGATGCGCCGGGACGGCTGGTCCGTGACCGGACGGCCGTGGGAGCTGACCAGCTTGGGCGTCCGGCGGCGCGGCAGCGCCACGGCGTCGTCCGGCCGGCCGACCGCACTGTCGGGGGCGGTTTGGCTCCGGTCCTCGGAAAACTGCTGGCGTGGGTCGACCGGGAGGTCGCCCGTTTCGTCCGTCGCTCCGGTGATCGAGCGGCGTGGCCGAAGGAAAACGCCCTGCTCGCCGTCCGCGTCGCCGAAGGAACCGGGAAAGTCGTCGAGGGCGTCCAGGTCGACCGGCGCTTCCAGCTCGACCGGGCCGTCGATGAGCGAGGCGGGCAGGCCGGGGAGGCGCACAGGTCCCGGGGAGAGCGCGGCCTTGCGGCCCTCCTCGAACGCGGCCTCCTTGGAGGGCTGGGCGCGGTCCAGGCGGAAGCCGATGCCGTTGGTGTCCGGGACGTCGTCCGTGAGGAGTGCGTCGGGGACGAAGACGACGGCCGTGGTGCCGCCGTACGGGGACGGCTGGAGGGAGACCCGGACGTTCTGCCGCTGGGCGAGCCGGCTGACGACGAACAGGCCGAGCCGGTCCGTGTCGGACAGTTCGAACTCGGGTGTCTCGGCGAGTCGCAGGTTGGCGTCGAGAAGTGCTTCGGCCGCCATGCCCAGGCCCCGGTCGTGAATCTCCAGGGTGAACCCGTTGGCGACCCGTTCGCCCAGGACCTGGATGGCCGTGTGCGGGGGCGAGAACACCGTGGCGTTCTCCAGGAGTTCGGCCACGAGGTGGGTGAGGTCGGCGACGGCCGGGCCGGTGACGGCCATCCGGGGCAACCTGCGGACCTCGATGCGCTCGTAGTCCTCGACCTCGGCGACGGCGGCGCGTACGACGTCCATCAGCTGGACGGGCTTGCGCCACTGCCGGGAGGGGGCCGCTCCGGAGAGGATCACCAGGCCTTCGGCGTGCCGGCGCATGCGGGTGGTGAGGTGGTCGAGGCGGAACAGGTCGGCGAGTTCGTCGGTGTCCTCGGTCCTGCGTTCCATGGTGTCGAGCAGGGTGAGCTGCTTGTGCAGCAGGACCTGGCTGCGCCGGGCGAGGTTGACGAAGACCTCGGAGACTCCGGAGCGGAGTTCGGCCTGTTTGACGGCGGCCTCGACGGCGGCGCGCTGGAGGGTGTTGAGGGCCTGGCCGACCTCGCCGATCTCGTTCTTGTCGTACTCCAGGCGCGGTACCTCGGTCTCCACGTCGACCTGTTCGCCGGCCGACAGACGGCGCATCACGCTGGGCAGCCGCACGCCCGATGCCTCGTGGGCCTCAAGGCGGAGCTGGCGCAGGTCGCGGATGAGGGCACGGCCGATGCGTACGGACAGGACGAGGGAGAACAGCAGGGCGACCAGTCCGAGGACGCCGGCGACGACGGCTTTGACGATGACGCCCATGACGACCGGGCGGACCCGGTCCTGATAGCGGTCGCCCGACTGGTCGTTGAGCTTGCGGAGTTCGTCGAGGACATCGCCCGCGGTGGTGTCCCAGCTCTTCGCGGTGACGCCGCGGGGCCGGCCGGACTCGGCGCCGATGGCGGCCTGTTCGGCCACCCGGAGCGGTGCGGTGGAGGCGTTCTTCCAGAACCGCTCGTAGCGTGCGCGGTCCGACAGCGGGAGCAGCGGCAGGCTGACGTCGTACATGACGGTGCGCTGTGCCACGAGGTCGGAGATGTCGCGGGATTCGTCGCGGGAGACCTTGCCGACGACCAGGGCCGAGCCGAGCAACGCGTCCTCGCGGGAGAGCAGTTCGCGGGCGCGGGCGGTGTTGACGAGGGCGCGGGCCTGCTTGTCCATCTCGAGGTTGTCGATGATGTGCAGGTTGGCGAGCAGGACGTAACAGGGGTCGACCAGGCGGTTGTAGAGGTCGAGGGCCTGGGACCGGGTGACGGTGCCCTCCTCGACGCTGCGGCGCAACGGGTCGATGCCGTCGAACGCCTCCAGGACGGCGCTGAGGCGCTCGCTGTCACTGTCGCTGATCGAGTTGCGTACGTCGGATTTATCGGCGTTGTCACGGATCTCGCCGATGACGTCGTCGGTGGCGCTGCGGCTGCGCCGAAGAGCAGCCAGCGCGTCGGAGGCACGGGGGTCGGCGAGGTAGACGAGGGTCTGTCGGCGCTCCTGTTGGAGCACGCGCACGGCGTCCTCCGTGGGGTAGCTGACCTTCTCCACGATCGACGACACATTGAACAACTCGGCCGCCTCACGACCTGTGAGCACCGTGGCGAAGCCCCAGATCGCGGTCAAGGACACCAGCGGCACGAGAAGCAGCGCCACGATCTTCCGGCGGATGGACTTCCCGCGAAAGCGCATGGCCTCCCCCAGCTCGCCCCCGCCAGCGCGGGGGTACACATGTGCGTCAATAATCGGCGTGAGCCTACTACTGACCCACAGAGAACTCGAAGACCTGTCCGGAGGCTGAACTTCCGTCCTGCTGGCGAGAGATGGCGAGTTGTCCGATCATTACGGGAGATTGCCTCCACGAATCCGGCATCGGCCGTAGGACGGCGGCCGTCGGCCAACCTGACCGTTTGGCTGGATTTTTGCGTTTGATGGGAATCTTCGAGACACGTCGTTCGTCTTTGTACATAGGAAGTGGGCAGCGGAACCGTCAGCGGGGTCCGCAAACCCGCGTCCGGGCGGCGTAGAACAGTGCAAGCCGGGCAACCACTGGGGAGCCGGTGTCCACAGACATCGGGACGGGCGGTCTTGCCGGGCGGTGGGGAGTGGCACGTGATGGGCACGGCGGAACGACGCGAAGCGCTCGAGAACGACGTTGCGGCACCGGTGACGGCGGTCCGTGGTCCCGAAGCGCCTGATGACGGCCTTGCGACGGCGGACGGGCGCGACGTGCCGGTGAGCACGGGCGAAAGGGAAGGGAGCGCGGTGGACGGGAGCATCAGCGCACAGCCCTCCTATCGACAGCTGTGGGTGGAGGAGCCCGCGCGTCGGCGCCGGCTGCCGGATCCGGTGCGCACGGCGGCTGTACGGGCGGTGCTCGTCATCGCCGTGACGCTGATCCAGGCGATGGTGGCCTTCCTGTGCACGCTGGCCGGTTCCTGGCTGGCCTTCCCGATGGTGCTCAGCAGTGTGGCCAGCACGGTGGTTGCCACCTGGGCCGCGCTCGACGTGTGGGTGACACGCCAGGTCTGGAACCAGCGCAACGGCGTGGTGTCGACCCCGAGCAGCACGGCACGGGCACTGCGCCGTGAGCGTCGCAAGGCCCGGCGGCAGGTTCGGGCTGCCGCCCGGACCCAGGAGCGGATAGCCAGGCAGGGCGGCGGTTCCGGGCAGTTGTCGCACCCCTGAGGCCCCCGATTGCCGTCGCGCCTCCGCGGGCGGCGGCATCGAGTTCCGCGAGGACGTCCAGGCGTTCACCCCTCTCGGCAGCGCAGCCCTCGGCACCCGCTCCGTCAGCACCTCACCACTAAGTAATCGCACACACTTGCGCCCCTTATGAGTGGACGCCGCCTGCAATGGCATCGCGGTCGCGCCCGAAGGGTGGTGTGCTGGTGCCGGACGAACAGCACATGGGTTCCAGAGACGAAGGCACTCCCTCCGGCCGGGTACATCGACCGCCTCCAGCTGACGTGTCGAAGATCACATTCGGCATGAACCGTCGTCGGCCGGGGAGGCGCCCAGCCGCAAGGGCGCCTTACTACGGCGCTGACCAGGAGGAACAAGAACATGCCCGAACTCTTCATCGGCGGTGCGTGGAGGTCCGCGCTCGACGAGCGCACCCGGGAGATCCGCTGTCCCGCCGACGGTTCACTGGTCGGTGTCGTCGACGAGGCGGGCGGCAAGGACACGGTAGAGGCGATCGCCGCCGCCCGCCGTGCCTTCGACGAGGGCCCGTGGCCGGGTACGCCGGCGGGTGAGCGCGGTGACCTGCTGCTGCGCGTCGCCGACCTCATGGTCCGCGACAAGGACGTCCTGGCCCGCGCCGAGTCCCTCGACACCGGAAAGCGGCTGGTGGAGAGCGCGTACGACATCGACGACATCGTCAACTGCTTCCGCTACTTCGGGCGGCTCGTGGCGAGCGAGACCGGGCGGGTCATCGACACCGGCTCGCCGAGCGTGGACAGCCGGGTCGTGTACGAGCCGGTCGGTGTCTGCGCGCTGATCACCCCATGGAACTACCCGCTCCTCCAGACCGCGTGGAAGGTCGCCCCGGCCCTCGCGGCCGGCAACACCTTCGTCCTCAAGCCGAGCGAGCTGACTCCGCACTCCGCGATCCACCTGATGCGGCTCCTGGACGAGGCAGGACTGCCCGCGGGCGTGGCCAACCTCGTCCTCGGCGCCGGTCCGGAGGCGGGCGCGCCGCTCGGCGACCATCCGGACGTCGACCTCCTCTCCTTCACGGGCGGGCTCCAGACCGGCCGCCGTCTGATGGCCGCGGCAGCGGGAACGGTGAAGAAGGTCGCGCTCGAACTCGGCGGCAAGAACCCCAACATCGTGTTCGCCGACGCCGACTTCGACACGGCCGTCGACATGGCGCTCACCGCCGTGTTCCTGCACTCCGGGCAGGTCTGTTCGGCCGGGGCCCGGCTGCTGGTGGAGGACTCGCTGCACGACCGGTTCGTCGACGAGGTCGTCCGACGGGCCCAACTGATCCGGCTCGGCGGCCCGTTCGACGAACAGGCGCAGACCGGCCCGCTGATCTCCGAGGCACATCGCGCGAAGGTCGAGGCGTATGTCGCCCAGGGCCTGGCCGAGGGCGCGGTGCTGCGCTGCGGCGGGGCGCGTCCCGAGGGGCTCGACGACGGCTTCTACTACCCGCCGACGGTGCTCGACGAGTGCGACGCCCGGATGACCGTCGTACAGGAGGAGTCGTTCGGTCCGGTGCTCACGGTGGAGCGGTTCACGGACGAGGCGGAGGCCGTGCGGCTCGCCAACGACACCGTGTACGGGCTCGCCGGGGGCGTCTTCACCACCGACGAGGCCAAGGCCCAGCGGGTCGCGGCCCGTCTGCGGATCGGCACGGTGTGGATCAACGACTACCACCCGTACGTCCCCCAGGCAGAGTGGGGCGGCTACAAGCAGTCCGGCTTCGGCCGCGAACTCGGGCCCTCGGGACTCGCCGAGTACCGCGAGGCGAAGCACATCTGGCGGAACACCGATCCCTCGCCGCAGGGCTGGTTCTCGTAGCCCCCGCCCCACGACCCACCCCACCCCACGTCTGCCACTCCCCTCGTACGTCGTTCCCTCCGCACGTCGTGAATGTGCGCTTTCATTGATCCCGCCCCATTGATCCCGGCACCCGCAACGAGCCGCTCCGCTTCCTCCCACTCCCCCAGGCCCACCAGGAGTCCGCTCATGGCTACGACCGAAAAACCCACAGGCCCAGGGCACACGGACGACGCCGAACTCGCCGAGTTCGGCTACAAGCCCGAACTCAAGCGCACCCTCGGCAACTTCCACACCTTCGCGGCCGGGATCAGCTACATCTCGATCCTGACCGGCACCTTCCAACTCTTCTACTTCGGTTACGGCAGCGGCGGTCCCGCCTACTGGTGGTCGTGGCCGATGGTGTTCGTCGGCCAGTTCATGGTCGCGCTCTGCTTCGCGGAACTGGCCGCCCGCTATCCCGTGGCCGGCTCGGTCTACAACTGGTCGAAGAAGATCGGCAATCCGCATCTGGGCTGGCTGGCCGGCTGGATGATGCTGATCGCCTCGATCGTGTCCATCGCGGCGGTGGCGCTCGCCTACCAGCTCACGCTTCCGCAGATCTCCGACGTGTTCCAGATCGTCGGGGACGGCACCGGAAAGTACGACGTGGCGACCAACGCGGTGATCCTGGCCACGGTGTTGATCCTGTTCACGACCGTGGTGAACGCCTTCGGGGTCAAGCTGATGGCCACGATCAACACCGCGGGCGTCTTCATCGAGCTCGTCGCCACGGTCGTACTGATCGTCCTGTTCGCCGTGCACATCACGCGCGGTCCGCAGGTGGTCCTGGAGACCAACGGCACGGGCGCGAGCCACAGCGCCGGCTACCTCGGCGCGTTCCTGGTGGCCTCCCTGGCATCCGCCTACGTCATGTACGGCTTCGACACGGCCGCCTCGCTCGGCGAGGAGTCCGTGAACCCGTCCCGGAACGCGCCGCGCGCGATCATCCGGGCGATCGTCGCCTCCTTCGTCCTCGGCGGACTGATTCTGCTCCTCGCGCTGATGAGCGTCTCCAGCCTGAAGGGCGAACAGCTGTCCACGGACGGTCTGCAGTACATCGTGCTCGACGTCCTCGGGTCCACGGCCGGCAAGGCGATGCTGTGGTGCGTGCTGATCGCGGTCACCGTCTGCGCGCTCGCCGTCCACACGGCGGCGATCCGGCTGGCGTTCGCGATGGCCCGCGACAACAACCTGCCCGCGTCCTCGCTGCTTGCGAAGGTCAGCCCGCGCTTCCAGACGCCGGTACTGCCCGCCGTGATCATCGGTATCCTCGCGCTGGCGATCCTGGTGGTCAACATCCGCCAGCCGCAGATCTTCACCGTGGTCACCAGCATCGGCATCATCATGATCTACCTCGCCTATCTGGGCGTCACCGGGCCGATGCTGGTGGCACGGCTGCGTGGCAAGTGGCAGCCGGCCGGTGACGGCAAGTTCTCGCTGGGCCGCTGGGGCCTGCTCGTCAACATCGGCGCCGTCGTCTGGGGCGCGGCCATGACGACCAACCTGATCTGGCCGCGCGCCGAGGTCTACAACGCGACCGCCCCCTTCCACTGGTACCTCCAGTGGGGCGCAGTGCTGTTCGTCGCGATCATCGCGGGCGGCGGCTTCGCCTACTACTGGTTCATCCAGCGGCACCGGACGGGTGTGCTCGCCGGACACCGTTTCGAGGAGCCCTCGGCCGGGTCGGCCGGTCCCCTCACCGCTCCGGCGGCCGACTGAAGGAGGTCAACCACTCATGGACCAACCACTCCTGAACACCGAAGAGTTCGACTATGTGGTGGTGGGCGGTGGCACCGCGGGAAACGTGGTGGCGGCGCGGCTCTCGGAGGACCCGGCCGTCACGGTGTGCGTGCTGGAGGCGGGCCCGAGCGACGTCGGCGACGACGACGTCCTCAAACTGGAGCGCTGGATGGGCCTGTTGGAGTCCGGCTACGACTGGGACTACCCGGTCGAACCGCAGTCCAGCGGCAACAGCTTCATGCGGCACGCCCGTGCGAAGGTGCTCGGCGGCTGCTCGTCCCACAACTCCTGCATCGCCTTCTGGGCCCCGGCCGAGGATCTCGACGACTGGGCGGCGGCGGGCTGTACGGGCTGGAGCGCGGCCGACCTCTTCCCGCTCTACCAGCGCCTGGAGACCAACGACGCCCCCGGCGACCACCACGGCCGCACCGGGCCGGTGAAGCTCCGTACGCTGAAGGGCGAGGACCCGTGCGGCAATGCCCTGTTGGAGGCGTGCGCGCAGGCGGGCATCCCGATCACGCCCTTCAACACCGGCGACACCGTGGTCCGCGGGGCCAACTGGTTCCAGATCAACTCCGACGAGAACAACATCCGTCAGTCGTCCTCCGTCGCCTATCTCCACCCGGTCATGGACAAGCGGCCGAACCTGGAGGTACGGACGGGGGTGCGGGCGAAGCGGCTCGTGCTGGACGGACGTCGCTGCGTGGGTGCCGAGTATCTCGACCCGGATCTCATCCACACCCGGACCGTACGGGCGCGCCGCGAGGTTGTCGTGTCGTGTGGCGCGATCGACACCCCGAAGCTCCTGATGCTGTCCGGCATCGGACCGGCCGAGCAGCTGCGCGAGGTCGGCGTCGAAGTGGTCGTGGACTCGCCGGGCGTCGGCGAGAACCTCCAGGACCACCCTGAGGGCGTCATCATGTGGGACGCCAAACAGCCGATGACCACGACGTCCAGTCAGTGGTGGGAGGCGGGCATCTTCTACGACACTGAACCGGGCCTGGACCGGCCCGACCTGATGTTCCACTACGGCTCGGTGCCGTTCGACATGAACACGGCGCGCTGGGGCTATCCGACCTCGGAGAACGCGTTCTGCCTCACTCCCAACGTGACCCGGGCGAAGTCGCGCGGCACGGTGCGGCTGCGCACCCGCGACTACCGGGACAAGCCGATGGTCGATCCGCGGTACTTCACGCACGAGCACGATGCGCGCGTGATGACGTACGGGCTGAAGCTGGCGCGTCGTATCGCCGCGCAGCCGGCGCTGAGCGGGTGGGCGGGGGCGGAGTTGGCGCCCGGGCCGGATGTCCGGACCGACGAGGAGTTGTTGGACTACATCCACAAGACCCACAACACCGTTTATCACCCGGCCTGCACGGTGAAGATGGGTGCGGATGATGATGTGTCGGCTCCGCTGGATGCGCGGTTGCGGGTGAAGGGGATTGAAGGGTTGCGGGTTGCTGACGGGTCTGTGATGCCGGAGTTGGTGTCGGTGAATCCGTGTATTACGACGATGATGATCGGAGAGAAGTGCGCTGACCTTTTGAAAGGGGACGCCTAGGGGGGTGCGGTCGTGGGGAACTGCGGCGCCATCGTGGCTGGTCGCGCAGTTCCCCGCGCCCCTAGGGGGTTGCCCCTGAGGGAGTTGACTGTGCGGGGGGAATTGGCTGTGTCGGGCGTTTGAACATCCTGGTCGCCGTGATCTCGCTGTGCACCGCGTCCCCCTCCCCCTCCACGGGCTGCTGCGGCAGGCCCGGGCGGAGGTGTTCCTCCACGCTGATGTACTTCAGGCCCGCGCGGAGGTCGGCGTCGTTGCGGAGGCGGATGACGAGGGGGAACTCGGCGAGGGCGGTCGTGTCGAACAGGCCTGTGGTGTAGAGGAGTTGGACACCCAGCGCGTCCGACACCGCTCGCTGGAGTTCCAACAGGTACGTCGCGTTGGCGCGGCCGATGGGGTTGTCCAGGAACAGTGTGCCTGCGTGCCGGTGCTTGTCGCGGCCCCGGTCGTTGCTGCGCAGCGCGGCCATTGTGCAGTACAGGGCGATGGCGGCGGTGAGCAGCTGGCCGCCCGAGAACACGTCGCCCATTTGTCCGACGGGCACGCGCTCGGCGCGCAGTACGGCGTCGGGCTTGAGGATCTCGACGGCGATGCCCTTGGGCTGGAGGGCGGCGCCGACGCCCCTCAGGAGCAGGGACATGCCGTCCCGGCGCAGGTCGGAGTTCTTCTTCACGGCCGCGCGGGTGGCCTCGTCGATGACCTCGCCGAGCCGTTCGGTGAGCGTGGCCTGGTCGGGCTCCTCGAACCGGATGCGCAGGAACTCCTGCCCGGACCACTCGCCGAGCCCCTCAGGCAGCCGGGACAGCCGCTGGGCGGACCGCAGGGTGGCCAGCGCCGACTCCACGAGCCCGCGCAACCGGTCGACGATCGAGTCCCGGTTCCGCTCCAGCTGCGCCAACTCGTCGGTCAGGACCCGGAGTCGGGGCGCGAAGGCGTCCGCCCACTTCTGGGCGTGCTCGGGCAGCGCGGACGCGGGCAGCTCGCGGATCTGCTGGCGGGCGGGAGTGCGTACCGCCTCGTACCGCGTGGAGTTGGCATGCCGTACGAGGATGTCGCTCGCCTCGCGCACGGCGCCCTCGGCGGCGGACAGGTCGGCGGCACAGCCGCGCAGGGAGCGGCGGGCCTCGGCGGCCGACTGCCGTGCTTCCTCGGGGCTGCCGGGGTAGGGCTCCTGGGCCTCCTGATCGTCGTCGGAGGTGTGTTCGCGCAGCAGGTCGCGGAGCATGGCGGCGATCTCGTCGAACCCGGAGGCCGCGTCCTCGGCCGCCCGATGGGCGTCGAGCAATTCGGCGTGCGCCTCCCTGGCCTGGGTCAACGCCTCGGTGCGGGAGGCCAGTTCGGCGGTGGCGGTGCGCAGCAGGACCTGGGCGTGCTCGGCGTCGCGCGGGACGAGTTCCTCGGCCAGTTCGGTGTGCGCCTCGCCGTCCTCGGGCGCGTGCCGCTCGGCCTCGCCGCGCAGCCGCCCCAGCTGCTCGCTGGCGGTGGACACCCGGGTCTCCAGCAGCTGTACCAGTTCCTCCGCGCGCGCGGAGGCGGCCTGTCGGGACGGCCCGTCGGACCCGTCGGGCGACAGGAGCATCTGCTCGGCGCGCGTACGCACCTTGTTACTCAGCCGGTCCAGCTCCGCGCGCGCGGCGCTCTCATCGCTCTCGGCCCGCGCCTGCTCCGCCCGCAGGTCGGCCCCGACGCCGACCTTCTCGTAGAGCTGGGAGGCCGCCCGGTAGGCCTCACGGAGGGCGGGCAGCGACGACCTCGCGGCGTCCTCGTCAGCATCCGGTACGTCATCGGGGGCGCCCGCGATCTCCGCGCGCTCGGCGCGCAGGGCGCGGGCCGTGCGGCGCGCGTCGTCGGCGGCGCGCTGGGCGGCGCGCCGGTCCTCGTCGGCGGACCGGGCACGCTCCAGGCAGACCTGGGCGCGGGCCTCCGACTCGACGGCCTCGTCGGCCAGTTCACGCACCTTGACCTGCCAGCCGGCGCGTTCGCGCAGCCGGTAGGCGAGTCCGGCGAGCGCGTCGGCGGCGCGCCGGGCCCGCTGGGCGGCCTCCTGCCGCTCGTCCCGCACACGGGACGCCTCGCCGGCCACCTCGTCGGCCTCGACCCGCACGGTCCGCGCCTCGGCCAGCTCGGCCTCGGCCTCCTCGGCAAAGGCCCGCGCATCGCGAGCGGCCTGGGCCAGCTCGACAAGCCGCCCGGCCGGACAGCCCGTACGCCAGGAGGTGAGCCGTGCGGCCAGCTCCCGGTCCTTCCCGAGCCGCGCCGCGAGCGTACGGATCTCCTCCTCCCGCTCCCCCGCCCGGGCCCGCAGCGCCTGCCGCTCCTCGTCGGCGGCGTGCTCGTCGTGCATGGCCGGGTTCGGCGGTACAAGGAACACGTCGCCGTCGCCCGGTCCGGGCGCCGGGGTGGGGGCGAGGAGGGCGGCCGCCGTACCGACCGCCACGGCCGACCGGGGCAGCAGGGCCGCGTCGGCGAGTGCCTCACGGGCACGCGCGTGCGTGCCGGGGTCGGTGATGACGACACCGTCGACCAGCTCGGGGCGGGCGGCCAGCACGCGCGCGTGGTCGGCGGGGTCGACGGCCTGGGCGAGATAGCGCCAGCCGGGCAGCGCGGGAATGCCGTGCTCGCCGAGGAACTCGACGGTGGCCAGGACGTCGGGGCCGGGCGGCAGCAATCCGCCATCACCGAGTGCGCCAAGGATCCGGGCGTCGTCGGCCGCGGCGGTCCGCAGCTCGAAGAGCTGCCGCTCGGCGGAGGTGACACCGTCGTCGAGCAGCTCGCGGAGTTCGTCGGCGAAGCGGTCCAGTTCCTCTGGGGTCAGGGGACCTTCGTCGAGGGCCCGGGAGGCGCCCTTCCCACCCCCACCGGCCGCGTCCACGTCAGCACCCGCGGCCGTAGCCCCGCGGCGCTCACCCTCGCTCGCACCATGCTGGTGCGGCAGCGCGGCCCGCTGCCGTGCCCCGCCCACGGACGGCAGGCTGAGCAGCTCGGCGAGCCGTTCCTCTCCCGCCAGGGCCTCGGCGGTGCGCTGCTCGGCGTCGTACGCGCGCTCGGCAGCCGTGGCGGCGTCCGCCGCGCGGGCGGCCGTCAGCTCCGCGCGGGACTCGGCGGACGCCGCCTCACGCGCGTGCTCGGAGGCCCGCCTGGAGGCCTCGCGGGTGGTGTCCCAGGCCTCGACGGCCGTCTTCTCGGCGTCGCTGGCGGCGAGCGCGGCCCGCGCGGGATCCGCGTCGGGAGCGCTGTCGTCGAGCCAGCCCGCGCGTACCGCCTCGGCGGTCTCCTGTTCGACCTCGCTGAGCCGCTGCTTCAGATGCCCGACCTCGCTGCGGGCGCGCTGTGCCTCGGTGGCGGCGCCGGTCGAGTCCCGGTGCGCGGCCTCGCCGGCCTCCTGGAGGACGGCGGACCGCTCCTCCTCCTCGTTGGCGAGGGCTTCCGCGCCTTCCGCCGCCGAGTGCAGCGCCCGTACGAGGTCGACGGCGGCCTTGGCGCGGGCGGCGAGCGCCGGGGCCGCGTCGAGCTCGGCCTCGCGGATCGCGACGGCCACGCGCGCGGAGCGGTCGGCGGCGGCTCGGTGCCGCAAGAAGACCTCGGCGGCCTGCCAGGCGGAGTGCATGGTGCGCGCGTCGGCGAGTTCGCGCTTCTGCGCGGCGGCCGTCTTCTCCGCGGCCGCGAGTGCCAGCGAGGCGTGCCGGAAGGCGAGTTCGGCGGCGATCAGCGCACTGCGTTCCCGCCCGCCCTCGGAGTGGGTGACGGCGTACGCGGCGGCGGTGACCCGCTGGGCGAGATCGCCGGCCCGGACGCGCTCCTGGACACCCCGCGCGGACAGTCGCCGGGCGAGCGTGCGCGTACGCCGCTCCGCGCCCGCGTGGATGTCCCGCGCGCGGGACCGTGCTTCCGCGGCCTCGACGATCCGTCCGAGCAGGTCCACGGACCCGGCGGTGAAGTCCCGTTCGGCGATCAGTTCGGACCGTCGCCCCAGCTTGTTACCGAAGCCGCCGACCAGATCGGCGAGCCCGTCGGTGTCCCGGGTGTCGGTGACCGCGCGCAGCAGCAGGTCGGTGAAGTCGGAGTCCTTCTTGACCGCGAAGAGGCCGGCGGCCTCGCCCTCGTCGGCGTTCATCTCCCGCTGGTAGCGGAAGAGTTCGGGGTCGAGACCCAGCTCCCCGAGGTGCTCGATCCAGCGGTCGTGGATCTCCTCCCAGTGCACTTCGAGGTGCGGATACGCCTTGCCCGCCTCGGTGATCGCGTCCCGGAAGCCCTTCATCGTCCGGCGCCGCCCCTGGGCCCCGGAGGCGCCCTCCACCGGCGGCCGTACGGCGGTGGACTCGGCGACGGGAAGGTTGTCGAGGCTCAGCCCGGGGCCGGGCCGGAAGGAGTACCAGGCCTCGGCGAACTTCCGTGGATCGTTGGAGACCTGCCGCCCCCGCCACTCGCTCGCCTTGCCGACCACCACCAGCTCACCGGTGAGCGTGTGCTGCCACTCCAGGGCCACATGCCCGCAGTCGTCGGCGAGCAGGAACTTCCGCAGCACACCGGAGCTGGCCCCACCGAGCGTGTTGCGGTGCCCCGGCAGCATCACGGAGAAGATCAGCTTGAGGAGTACGGACTTGCCGCCACCGTTCTCCAGGAAGAGCACGCCCGCGGGCGCGGGCCGGCGCGGCGGTCCGACGGGCTCGTCCTCGAAGAACTCCGCCTGGGTGGGCGCGGGGTCGGGCACCGGCTCGCCGACGCCCCGCAGGTCAAGCACGGTGTCGGCGTAGCGCGCACCGGCAGGACCGATGGAGTAGAGGCGGACCCGGGACAGCTCGTACATGGCGGACTCTCGTAGTCGTAAGGAAGTAGTCGGGTTGAGGGTGTTGGGCCGGATGGGAGTCTGAGCGGCGGTCAGGAGTGGTGGAAGGGCAGTCCGGCGTCGGCCACCAGCTCCAGGTCGTCGGTCTCCTCGGCGGGCAGCAGCGTCGGTGTCCCGTCGGTGACCGGCACGACACCCAGTTCGAGCAGCTCGGCCATGGCGGCGTTGCCTGCCATGTCCCGCACCTGGAGCTGGTAACGAGCCGTCGTCCGATACGTACCGCCGTTGTCGTCACCCGTCCGCTGGAGGAAGCCGGAGTCGGTGAGGAACGCGACGGCCTTGCCGACGATGCCGGTGGTCGAACTCGCCGGTCTGCGCGCGTCCTTGGTGGCCCCCGTCGCACTCCGCCTCATCCAGATCCGCCAGGCGGCCTCGAGCCCCGGGGCGTCACTGGCCGGGTCGGTGTTCTCCCCCTGCGCCTCGGCCCGCTCCTCCAGCCGCCGACAGGCCTGCCGTACGAAGGCCTCGACCCCGTTGACGGTGACGCGCCCGATGTAGCCGTCGTCGGCGAGATCCTCGGGCCGCGGAAACGCCATGGCGGCGACGGCGAGATGGGCGAGCCCGTGCAGAAACCGGTCCGACCCGTCGGCGGACGTACGACGGGCGTAGTCGCCCATCCGCACGGCGAAGACGGAGTCCTCGGCAGCGGTGACTGCCATCCCCGCGCGCGGGGACACCTCCAGCACGACCAGCCCGAGCCCGGCGGCAACAGCGTCGGCGAGCCGCGCAAAGGCCGAGTCCTCCCGATACCGCCGCAACAACTCGGCGTACTCCTGATCCCGAGCAGCCTGCAACTTGGGCTGAAGCCCAAAGGCAACCAGCCGCGCCGCATCGGCGGCGTCGGCAGGAGTCACAGGGGCAGCAACAGCCGGCGCGGCAACAGTCTCCGCCTCACTCCACTCGACCGACTCGTTCACGGTTGAGGCTCCTTACAGTTCATGCAGACAAGGGCGCGGGCAGGCTTGCCTTTAGGGGCGCGGGGAACTGCGCGACAAGCCCCCACCGGCCGCAAGCCGACGAACGACCCACAAAACATCACGCCGCCTCAGAACGGCCCGCGGCCATCCCCACCGCATCCAGCAACGCCATCCCCACAATCAGATCAGCGCCCCCGAACTCCGGATCGTCCAACTCCGTCCCGTCATCGACAGCGAACAACAACTTCTCCTCACCCTGCCGATAAGCCGTCCCCACCGGCGGGCTGGCCGCATGAACGGCCAACAACGCCACCAGATAGGGAAGCTCCGCATCCCGAAGGCGCGCCTCAGCCAACAACCCCGACAACCGCCGAGGAGCGTCCGCGGGCAGATCCAGCAACTCCATGGCCGCCGCCAACTGCTCCTCGCTGAACCGGCTGTCGTCGGGCGTGGCGATCAGGTCCGGCTCCGGCATCTCCGCCCCGAGATGCTCCCGTTCCAGCGGAGGCGTCAGCAGTATGTCGACGAGGTCGCCGACCCGGACCGACACCGGCGTACGAAGCCCCGTCCCGCGCGCGAAGAACGCGTCCGTGACCCGCACCGCCTGCTCAAGGGGCAACGGCAGAACCGGGGAGACCAGATGGCCGTACAGGTCTATCCCCGACGACGTCATCGGCGTGGCGAAGGCCTGCCGGTCCTGCTCCGCGCGGAACAGCGGCCCCGCCTCCAGCAGCCTGGACTGGAGCTGCGTGTGCCGGCGAATGCAGTCTTTGACGATGTCGACGAGTTCGGCGGCGCGCCGCTTCTGTTCCGGGTCCTCGGACTCGTCACGGGCCTTGCGGATGTTGGTCAGGATCGCGTTCTCGTGGCGATACCGGTCGGCGACATGGTCGAGCGCCTCGGCGATCATGTCGGGGACGGTCTGGAGCCAGTCCACCGCGCGCACGTTCCGCCGGGTCGCGTCCAGCGCCCTCCGCAGGACCTCCGAGTACTGGACGGTCCGGTAGCGGGCCTGCTCCGCGGCGAGCTGGGCGTCGGCCAGCCGGCCCCGGCTGATGAGCACCTCCAGCTTGACCTCGGCGGCGATCTGGGCGCTGGTGACGTCGGTGTCGAGGGCCCCGACGAGTACGTTGACCGCCTCATCCGTCGTACGGAGGTAGACGCTTCCGCCGTATCCCGGGACCTCTTCGATCAGCTTGAAGTCGTAGTCACGGCGTACATACGTACCGTCCGGTGCGAACGTGCCGTATACGGCCCGGAAGCCGCGGTCGACGCTGCCGACGTTGATCAGGTTCTCCAGGACCCAGCGGGCGACACGCTCGTGCTCGGTGACGGGCCGCTGCGGGGCCTGGGCGGCGATGCGCGGGATGAGGCGGGCGACGATCTGGTCGTGGTCGGCGCCGGTGTCGAAGTCCATGTTCAGGGTGACCAGGTCGATGGCCGCGAGGGCCACCTCCGCCATGCCGTACACCGAGTACTCGCCCGCGAGATTCGCCTTGCGCGCGTCCAGGTCGTGGAGCGGGGCGGTGCAGGCGAGCGCGCGCAGGCGCCGCGCCAGTCCCTCGTCGGCGGCCGGGCCCGGAGCGGGGCGCGGCCCCGCGCTGAGCTGGGGCGGAACGCTGTCCGTCGATGCAGGCGAAGTCACGCTGCACAGACTAGGTCCTCGGTCTGACAACGGCCCAAACGACTCAGAAGCGACCCGCCGTCACCGCGCCACGAGCAGCCCGGCCCGCACCACGCGCCACCTAGCCGTCCTCGCCCACCCTCCGCCGATAGACCTCGACAACCCGTTCGAGCGAGTCGTCGAGATAGACCGAAAGCAGCCCCTCGGCCCGCTCCCGGTCGCCCTCCTGGAGTGCCCGCAGTATCTGTTCGTTGCGCGCGAGATAGGGCTCGTGCAGGCGTCGCGGGTCGTCCACGACGTGGAAGGCCAGGCGAAGTTCGGCGAAGACGCTGCGCATCAGCTCGTCGGTGCGGGCGCTACCGGCCAGCGCGACGAGTTCACGGTGGAAGTGGATGTTGGCCGTACCCAACCCTTTCCAGTCACCCTCGCGCGCCGCCCGCTGCCCCTCCTCGACGGCCGCGGCGAGGTTCTCCAGGGCGTACGGCGGCTCACCGAGGCCGCGGACGACGGCGCACTCGACGAGGGCGCGGGTGCGGTAGATGTCCTCGACGTCCTCGACCGTGAGGACCCGTACGAAGACGCCTCGGTTCAGCTCGTGGATCAGCAGGCGTTCGTGCGTGAGCAGCCGGAACGCCTCGCGCAGCGTGTTGCGGGAGACGCCGAGCGCGCCTCCGATGCTGTCCTCGGAGAGCCGGGTCCCGGGTGGGAAGTACCCGTCGGCGATCCGGCTCCTGAGGATGTCCGAGACCCGCTCGGCGGTGCTGGTGCGCCCGAGGAGCGCGCGGTCGTCGGCCAGTCCCGTCAACTGCTCTGCCATGCCTGGAATTCAACCGTAGATACAAGAACGAAACAACATGGGTATTGAGGGATCGTTCAACGATCCTCTACCTTGCTGGACAGGCACCGCCGGATCCACGCGGTGCCGACCGCTCCCGCACTGCTCATTCCTGAAGCACCCTCCGTCCCTCAACTGCGAGGTGCCCATGAGCACGACCCCTCCACCGCAGGCCCTGACCACCGAATCCCGCCCCGGATCGGGTGAACCCGCCGTCGACGAAGGCGCGTTCGCCTGGCTGCGGGCGCTGGGCCCGCGCGGTCGCCGCGCCTTCGGCGGTGCGTTCGGCGGCTATGCCCTGGACTCGTACGACTACTTCACGCTGCCGCTGAGCATGGTGGCCCTGTCCGCGTACTTCGGTCTGAACAGCGGTCAGACCGGACTGTTCACCACCGTCACCCTGGTCGTCTCCGCGATCGGCGGCGCCGGCGCGGGCGTACTCGCGGACCGAATCGGCCGGGTCAAGGCGCTGATGATCACGGTGATCACGTACGCGGTCTTCACGGTGGCCTGCGGCTTCGCGCCCAACTACGAGACCCTGCTGGTGTTCCGCGCACTCCAGGGCCTCGGTTTCGGCGGCGAGTGGGCCGTCGGCGCGATCCTGGTGGCCGAGTACGCGAGCCCGAAGCACCGCGGCCGTACGCTCGGCGCGATCCAGAGTTCCTGGGCCGTGGGCTGGGGTCTGGCCGTGATCGTCTACACCATGGTCTTCTCGTTCCTCGACGACGACCTGGCCTGGCGCGTGATGTTCTGGACGGGCGCCCTGCCCGCGCTGCTCGTCGTCTGGGTGCGTCGCTCGGTGCAGGACGCGCCCCGCGCGGTCGCCGAGCGCGAGAAGAACCCCAACAAGGGCTCCTTCAAGGAGATATTCAGGCCCGGCACACCCGAGGCACCCGGACTGCTGCGGATCACGATCTTCGCGGGCCTGCTGTCCACCGGCGTCCAGGGCGGCTACTACACCCTCTCGACCTGGGTGCCCACCTATCTCAAGACGGAGCGCGGACTGTCGGTCGTCGGCACCGGCTCGTATCTCACGTTCCTGATCTCCGGGGCCTTCATCGGCTATCTGACCGGCGGTTACCTCACCGACCGGATCGGCCGCAGGCGCAACATCTGGCTCTTCGCGGTCCTCTCGGCGCTGTGCATCCTCGCCTACGCGAACATCCCGAACGGCTCCAACACCCTTCTCCTGGTGCTCGGTTTCCCGCTCGGGTTCTGTATGTCGGCGATCTTCAGCGGCTTCGGCTCCTATCTGAGCGAGCTGTACCCGACGGCCGTTCGCGGCACGGGACAGGGCTTCACCTACAACACCGGCCGGGCCGTCGGCGCCGTCTTCCCCACCACGGTCGGCTTCCTGGCCGACAGCTGGGGTGTGGGCGGCGCGCTGGTCTTCGGCGCGATCGGGTACGTCATCGCCGCCCTGGCACTGCTCGGGCTGCCGGAGACCCAAGGGAAGGAACTCCAGTGAACCGTACGGAAGACCGCCCCCTGTCCCTCGTCGACGAGCACGCGCACGCGTGGAGCCCGGAAACCGCGCGAGCCCGCTTCCGCGCGGGCCTCACGGGCCCCACCGCGGGCGTCGCGGCCGGCCACACCCAGGCCAACCTGATCTCGGTGCCCGCGGACTGGGCGTACGACATGCTGCTGTTCTGCCAGCGCAACCAGAAGCCCTGTCCGGTCCTGGACGTCACGGACGCCGGCTCCTGGACCACCGTCCTCGCCGAGGGCGCGGACCTGCGCACCGACCTGCCGCGCTACCGGGTCTGGCGGGACGGCGAGCTGGTGGACGAGCCCACGGACGTGCTCGCCCATTGGCGCGACGACCTGGTGACGTTCCTCATCGGGTGCAGTTTCACCTTCGAGTGGGCGCTCGCGGAGGCGGGCGTCCCGATCCGGCACATCGAGCAGGGCCGCAACGTCCCGATGTACGTGACCGGCCGCCAGTGCCGGCCCGCGGGGCGGCTGCACGGCCCCATGGTCGTGTCCATGCGCCCGGTGCCGCCGGAGCATCTGGCGGCGGCGATCCGGGAGAGCAGTCTGCTCCCGGCGGTGCACGGCAGCCCCGTACACTGCGGCGACCCGTCGGGGCTCGGCATCGACGACCTCGGCCGTCCGGACTTCGGCGATCCGGTGGACCTCGCGCCGGACGACATCCCGGTGTTCTGGGCCTGCGGAGTGACCCCGCAGGCCGCGGTGATGGCCTCCCGCCCGCCTTTCGCCATCACCCACGCGCCGGGCCAGATGTTCCTCACCGACACCCGCGACGAGCAGTACCGCGTCGCCTGACCGGAGCGTGACAGGAGTCCCGGATGATCGACCTCAACGCCGACCTCGGCGAGGGCTTCGGCCGCTGGCGGCTGACCGACGACGAACAGCTGCTGTCCGTCGTCACCAGCGCCAACGTGGCCTGCGGCTTCCACGCCGGGGACGCGGTCACCATGCGCCGCGTGTGCGAACTGGCGGCCGAACGCGGCGTACGGATCGGCGCCCAGGTCTCCTACCGCGACCTCGCGGGGTTCGGGCGGCGCGCGATGGACGTGCCGCCCGACGAGCTGACGGCCGAGGTGGCGTATCAGATCGGCGCTCTGGAGGTCTTCGCGCGAGCGGCAGGCACGCGCGTGTCTTACGTCAAGCCGCACGGGGCGCTCTACAACCGCGTCGTGCACGACAAGGAACAGGCGGAGGCGGTGATCGACGGCGTGCTGCTGGCCGACGACAGCCTGCCGGTGCTCGGGCTGCCCGGCTCGCGCCTGCTGGAGCTGGCCGGGGCGGCGGGCCTCCCGGCCGTCCCGGAGGCGTTCGCGGACCGCGCGTACACCGACGAGGGCACGCTCGTGCCGCGCGGCCAGGACGGGGCGCTGGTGACCGACCCGGAGGCAGTGGTGACCCGCTCCGTCACCCTCGCCCGGACCGGGGTGATCGCGTCGCGCTCAGGGACGCCCCTCGCGGTCCATGCCCGCTCCCTGTGCGTGCACGGCGACACACCGGGCGCGGTGGACCTGGCCCGCCGGGTCCGGGAGCGCCTGGAGGCGTCGGGCGTCCGCGTGGAGGCCTTCACATGAGCGGGACGACGGGGATGCGGGCGCTGCCCGTCGGCGACGACGCGCTGCTGGTCGAGGTCTCCTCCGGAGAGGAGGCCCAGGCCCTGCACGCGGAACTGCTGCGCCGCCGCGCGGAGGGCACCCTTGCCGTACGGGAGATCGTCCCCGCGGCTCGTACGGTCCTCCTCGACGGCCTGTCCGACCCCACCCGCCTGGCTGCCGAACTGACCGCCTCCGAGGTACCTCCCGCGCTCCCCCGCACCCAGGAGGTCGTAGAACTCCCGGTCCGCTACGACGGTCCGGACCTGGCCGATGTCGCCGCCCTGTGGGACGTGTCCGAGGAGGCGGTGGCGGGCATCCACGCGGACACCGAGTTCCGGGTCGCGTTCTGCGGTTTCGCGCCAGGCTTCGGCTACCTCACCGGCCTCCCTCCGCGCTACGACGTACCGCGCAGGGCAACGCCACGGACGTCCGTCCCGGCAGGTGCGGTGGCGCTGGCGGGCCCGTACACGGGCGTGTACCCGCGTTCGTCGCCGGGCGGCTGGCAGTTGATCGGTACGACGGACGCGGTCCTGTGGGACCACGCGCGCGTGCCGGCCGCGCTGCTGTCGCCGGGCACCCGGGTCCGTTTCGTCCCGGTGGCACGCCGATGACCGATCGTGCGCTGGCCGTCGTACGGGCGGGGGCGCTGACCACGGTGCAGGATCTGGGGCGTCCCGGGTACGCCCATCTCGGGGTGCCCCGCTCCGGGGCCCTGGACGCGCCCGCGGCGGCGCTCGTCAACCGGCTGGTCGGCAACCCGCCCGAGGCAGCCGTCCTGGAGACCACCCTCAACGGCTGCGCCCTGCGCCCCCGTTGCCCGGTCACCGTCGCGGTCGGCGGCGCCCCCTGCCCGCTCACGGTGGACGGCCGCCCGGCGGCCTGGGGCGCTCCGGTGCGGGTGCCCGCCGGCGCGCTGCTGGACATCGGAACGGCCCTCTCCGGGGTACGGACCTACGTGGCCGTCTCCGGCGGAGTCGCCGTCGAGCCGGTGCTCGGCAGCCGCTCCACCGACCTGCTCTCCGCTCTGGGCCCGCCACCCCTCACGGACGGCGCGGTACTGCCCCTGGGGAATGTGATCGGCGCCCTCGCGCGCGTGGACGTCGTTCCACAGCCCGCGCCCCCGGCCGAACTAGTACTCAGGGTGACAATCGGCCCCCGCGACGACTGGTTCACGCCGACGGCACTCCGGACGTTCACCACGTCCACGTACCGGGTGTCCTCCGCGAGCAACCGCATCGGCCTGCGCACGGAGGGCCCCTCCCTGGAGAGGGCCTTCTCCGGCGAACTCCCCAGCGAGGGCATGGTCCTGGGCGCGGTCCAGGTACCCCCGGACGGCAGCCCGGTGGTCTTCCTGGCCGACCATCCGACCACCGGGGGCTATCCGGTGATCGCCGTCGTCCGCCCCACCGACCTGCCCGCCGCGGCCCAGGCGACGCCGGGCACCCCGGTCAGGTTCGTGCCGGTACGCCGCCGCTGACCGCGCGGGGCCGGTCCGGCGGACCAAGCCGGAGAGGCGGGCCATGGGCGGCCTGCCTCCGGCGTGGTCGCCGGTCGCCTGCTCCCCATGCTCGAACAATCCCGCCCGGGGCACCCCCATCGCCTCGGCAGCAAGCTGACGCCGGCGTCTCCGCCGCCCTGGGGCCAGACCGACCGAACTCCGTTCGCCTGTGCCGACGAGCCGCCGCAATCAGGCCTGATCCGTCGGCCAGGGCCGCCGCCACGCCGTCGGATGCCCCCAGGCCGAGGCAGGCACTCGTGCCCGTGCGCCCCTTCGCCCACACCCACGAGGCGCCACAGCCACCCCGACCCGACACACCACACAGCCCCTACGCCACGTCCGGCTCCGCCCCGTGCCCCACGACCGACAGAACAGCCAGAGCCGCCACCACCACGTGGGACGCCCCAGGTCGATACGGGGACTCGTGCCCCGAGCACCCAGGGCGCCCACGCCAACGATCCGCGGAACAAGCCCGACGCCACGTCCGGCTCAGCCCCATGCTCCGCAACCGACAGAGCCGTCAAGGCCCGCCGCCACGGCGTCGGGCGCCCCAGGTCGAGGCGGGCACTCGGACCCCGGGCACCCCTCGCCCACGCCCACGAGCCGCCACAGCCACCCCGGCCCGACACACCACACAGCCCCTACGCCACGTCCGGCTCCGCCCCGTGCTCCGCGACCGACAGGGCCGCCAGGGCCGCCGCCACCGCGTGGGACGCCCCCAGGTCGAGGCGGGCGCTGGTGCCCCGGGCTCGGTGGCGGACCTCCTGGGCGGCGAGGCGGAGGAGCTGTGGGAGCAGGTCCGTGCAGCGTCGTGCCACCCAGCCCGTGCCCGCCGTGGCCAGCCAGCGCAGGCTGGCCGACCGGGTGGGGGCCGGACGTTCCGGCGCGGGCGACGGGCCCGCTCCGTCCGCGACGCCCGCCTCCGCGAGCAGCGCGTGGAAGCGGACCGCGAGCTGCCGGTGGCCCTGCTCGCCGGGGTGCAGCCGGTCCGCGCTCCACATCTCGCGTCCGCTGAGCCACTCGCCCTCGGCGGCGTGCAGATGCACGGCCCCGTAGCGCTCGGAGAGGGCGTGGACGACCGTGTTGACCGCCCGTTGCCGCCGGGCCAGCGGGTTGGCCAGGACGCCGGGCAGCCCCAGCATCGCCCCGGGGTCGGGCAGACACGCCGTGAGCAGGAGCGCGCCCCGCTCGGTGAACGCCGCGTACACCTCGTCGAGGCGGGCGGCCACCGCGTGGATGTCGAAGGTGCGGCGCAGGGTGTCGTTCACCCCGATGACGACGGACACGACGTCCGGCTCCAGGTCGAGGCCGGCCGGCGTCTGTTTTTCCAGCACGTCGCGCGTCTGTGCCCCGCTGACCGCGAGGTTGGTGAACTCGATAGGCGTGTCGCCGAACCCGCGGGCGAGCAGCGCGGCCCAGCCGCGCCACCCGTCGTCCACGGGGTCGCCCACCCCCTCGGTCAGCGAGTCGCCCAGCGCCACGAACCGCAGCGGTCTCATCCGACGCCCTCCGGTATCACGGGCCGCACGGGCGCCTCACCGGCGGACGGCACCCTCGCGTCGTGCGCCGCGAGGAACGCCTCGACCGCGGCCGACCAGCCGAAACACTCCGCACGCGCGCGTGCCTTCTCGCGGCGCTCGTGTTCGGGCCGTCCCAGCAGCAGCCGTACGGCGTCCGCGAAGGCCTCTCCGTCGTCGGCGGCGACGGCTCCGGCGGACCCGATCACCTCGGGCAGCGCGGAGGACGCGCTGACGACCACGGGCGTACCGCAGGCCATGGCCTCCAGCGCGGCGAGCCCGAACGTCTCCGCGGGCCCGGGCGCCAGGCACACGTCGGCGGACGCCTGGAGCCCGCCCAGCAGTGCCCGGTCGGCGACGTGCCCGAGGAACGTGACCGGCAGCCCGCGCTCCCGTGCCCGCTGCTCCAGGCGGGCCCGCAGCGGCCCGTCCCCGGCGACCACGAGCCGCGCCCGCTGTCCGCGCCGCCGCAGCGCCTCCACGGCGTCCAGCGCCGTTCCGGGCCGCTTCTCGACGGACAGCCGGGAGCACATCACCAGGAGCGTCTCGTCCCCGCGCGCGTGGACGGCCCGCAGTTCCGGGTCCCGCAGCGACGGGTGCCGCAGCACCAGGTCGACGCCCAATGGCGCCCGTACGACATTGCGCGCGCCGATCCGGACGAACTCCCGCTCGGCGAACTCGGTGGTGCACACCACGCGCGCGTAGGTGTGCGCCGTGCGGACGTTGAGGGCGTCGGCGGCGCGCCGGGAGAGGTTCTCCGACAGGCCCCAGGTGCGCAGGACGCCGTCGGCGGTCTCGTGGGAGACCATCACCGCGGGGACGCGGGCCCGGCGCGCCCACTTGCCGGTCCACCTCAGGGTCGTCCGATCGGACACCTCCAGGCGGTCCGGCGCGAGTGATTCGAGCAGAGCGGCGACACGGCGCTTGTCCGTGAGGACGCGGTAGCCGCCGGTGCCGGGCAGCAGCGGGCCGGGCAGGGTGATCACGCGCCCCTGTTCGGTGTCGCGGTCGCTCGCCCGCTCACCGGGCACGATCAGGACGGGTTCGTGCCCGGCGGCCCGGTAGCCGGTGCCCAGTTCGCGCAGCGCGGTGCGCAGGCCGCCCGAGGCGGGGGCGACGAAGTTCGCCAGCCTGACGATGCGCAGCGATCCGGTCGTACCGCGTGCTGTCTCGCTGTTCACGCTGCCACCACCGTTCGCGCGGTGAGTATGTCGGCGTAGTGCCCGACGAGCTGGTCGCCGACGGCCGCCCAGGTGCGGTCCTCGACCATCGCCCGCGCGGCGGCGCCGTACGCGGCCCGCAGCGCCGGGTCTCCGGCCAGGGACCACACCGCGTCCCGTACGGCGGCCGCGTCGCGCGGCGGGACCAGCAGACCGGTGCGCCCGTGGGCGACCAGGTCCAGCGGTCCGCCGGCGGCGGGGGCGACGACGGGGACACCGCTCGCCATGGCCTCCTGCACGGTCTGGCAGAAGGTCTCGAACGGTCCGGTGTGGGCGAAGATGTCCAGCGAGGCGAAGATCCGGGCGAGTTCGTCGCCGGTACGGCGGCCCAGGAAGACCGCGCCGGGCAGCTGCTCGCGCAGTCCCGGCTCGCTGGGTCCGTCGCCCACGACGACGACCCGTACGCCGTCCAGTCCGCAGACCCCGGCGAGGAGTTCGACCTGCTTCTCGGGGGCGAGCCGGCCGACGTAGCCGACGATCAGCTCGCCGTTCGGGGCGAGTTCGCGGCGGATCGCCTCGTCGCGCAGTTCGGGGCGGAAGCGCACGGTGTCCACTCCGCGCTGCCACAGCTTGACCCGGGGCACGCCGTGGGACTCCAGGTCGTGCAGGGCCGCGCTGGACGGCGCGAGGGTGAGGTCGGCGGCGGCGTGGACGGAGCGGATGCGGCGCCAGGCGGCGGCCTCGCCCGCGTGGACATATGTGCGAGCGTATCCGGCCAGATCGGTCTGGTAGACGGCCACGGCGGGGATGCCGAGCCGGGCGGCGGCGGCCATGCCGCGTACGCCGAGGATGAAGGGGCTGGCCAGGTGGACGATGTCCGCGCGGTGCTCGGTGATCGCGGCGGCGACGCGTCGGCTGGGGAGGGCGACGCGGACCTGGGGGTAGCCCGGGAGCGGTAGGGAGGGGACACGGACGACAGGGCACGGCGCCGAGGCGTCGGGCCCGGTCCCGGCGGCGGTGGCCGGGGCGACGACGAGGGGAACGTGACCGCGATCGACGAGGTGCCGGGCGGTCTGGAGCGCGCAGTGGGCCACGCCGTTCACATCGGGGGGAAAGGATTCGGTCACGATGACGACACGCATAGGGGTGTTGTCGCCGTACTGGACGTGCTCGCGTCAACGTCGATCTTTCCGGCCGGGGAACGTCCCGTGAGCGTTGCGCACCGCCCCCTCGCAGGCCGGCGCGCGTCCATACGCTCCTGGTCCCCGGGTCACCCCCCGTTCATGCGGTGGGTGAAATCAGGCCCGATACGGCTTCTCACGGCTGTCTGGACCTCGGCCTCCTCGGCCGGGTCGGCGGCAAGTCGGCGCAGCTGCTCAACGACCCTGGTGTCACCGGTCTCGGCGTGCCGGGCGGCGACCTCGCGGGTGGTCTCCTCGCAGTCCCACAGGCATTCGACGGCGAAGCCGGCGGCGAAGGAGGGATCGGTGGCGGCGAGGGCCCGGGCGGCCCGGCCGCGCAGATGGGACGAGGCGGTCTCGCGGTACACATGGCGCAGGACGGGGGCCGCGCAGACGATGCCGAGCCGCCCCGCGCCGTCCACCAGGGTCCACAAGGTCGGCGCGTCGGGTCCTTCGCCCCGTACGGCCTCCCGGAGGGCGCCGAGGACGAGGTCGCTGTCCCTGGTGCCGCCCAGGCAGGCGAGCATCCGTCCGGCGGCGGCGCCCAGCGGGTCGGGCCGGTGGACCCACCCGCGCGCGCGGTCGACGGCGGCGATACTGCGCATGCGTTCGAAGGAGTCGACGGCGGCCTCCACGACGGCCGTCGTGCCGTCGGCGATCGCGCCCTCGATCAGGTCGAGGGCGTCGGGATCATTGCCGTCGGCGAGATAGCGCAAGGCCGTACAGCGGGCTCCGTCACCCCCGCGGCGGGCCGCCTCCAGAATCTGGGGCCGGTCCTCGGGGCCCGCCACAGCCGTGAGGCAGCGCGCGGCCGGCACATGGAGCACGGCGCCGCGGTCGATGCCCTGCTGGGCCCATTCGAAGACGGCCTGCACGCTCCAGCCCGGGCGGGGTCCTGACGGTCGCATCTGGCGTTGCCAGCGGTCGAAGCAGCCGGTCTCCTGAGCGGCACGCACACGCGTGGAGACCGATTCGCGCGGATCGTCGGCCCACAGCCGCCAGGGCCGTGGCTCGAAGGCGTCGCGCACGGCGGCGGCGAGTTCGGCCTCGCCCTCCGCGTCGGTGCCGAAGCGGGCCAGCACGGGGGCGGCCAGGGCCCGCAGCCCCGCGTCGTCGTCCCTGAGCGCCAGCTCGTCCAGCGCCCAGGCCCAGCTGGTCCCGGTGGCGGCGTACCTGCGCAGCAGTTCGAGCGCGTCGCGCCTGCCGTACGAGGCGAGGTGCCCGAGGACCGCGAGGGCGAGCCCGGTGCGTGACTCGTCGGTGTCGAGGATGTCCTCGGCGTCGAAGAGGTGGGCCTCGATCTCGTCCACCTCGCCATGGAGGTCGACATAGAGACGGGCGTAGTAAAGGGAGCGGTTCTCCACCTGCCAGTCGTGGCGGGGGTCGCGGAGCACGCAGTGGTTCAGCGCCGCGAGCGCCTCGGCGCGCGGTGCGGTGAGCGCGTGCAGCGTGCCGTCGCCGCGGCCCCTCTGGAGCAGGCCGAGCAGCGTACCGCTGGGCGCTATGACCGGATCGAACATGGGAAACAGCCTCACATCAAGCGTCGACGCAACCGGGATCTTGCTTTACCTGGCCACGTGACAACACGTCGGAGCGCCCGCCGTTTCCTGCTTGCTGTAGACCATCTTCCTCTGCCTCTCGTAGGTGGGCCCATGCGGACCGCCTCACGGCCCGCGCGGTGCGGCAACACCTGCCCAGCCATCGCGTCCGTGAATCACGACGTCATGATGACCCGGCTGTTCAAGCTGCCGCGACCGTATTTCCGGCGGCCCCGTTCCGCCTCCCCCGTTTTCCGTGTCTTAGCTGGTCAGTGTGTACGGCTCAGTGTGCGCCGAACAGCTCAAGGAGTTCTGTCTTGCCGAACATCCGTGCGGTGTCGACGGCCGAGGGCATACCCGCGGCCGGGTTGGCGCCGCCCTCCAGGAGGGCCTGGATGACGTCCTGCGCGCCCTTGAAAACGGCCCCGGCGAGCGGGGTCTGACCCCGGTCGTTCACCCGGTCCCCGTCGGCACCGCGCGCGAGGAGCGCCCGGACCGCGTCGGCGTGCCCGTGATAGGCGGCGAGCATCACCAGGGAGTCCCCGCGGTCGTTGGTGAGGTCGGCCGGGACGCCCGCGTCGACGTACGCCACGAGTGCCTCGGTCTGCCCCTGCCGGGCCAGGTCGAAGATCTTGGTCGCCAGCTCCACGACATCGGGGTCGGGGGCTTCGCTCATCGGCCGGACCGCCTCTCGTTACAACCGTACGGGTGAATCGTCAGCGTACTGGCTCGGCAGGCTCATGACCCGACACCTCGGCGGCAAAGATCAGCACACCCGAATGGCACCGAATGACACCGAACTGGTCCGCCAGCGGAGTGAAATGCGCCCAAATTCACTCGATTGCACCTTTTATCGTATAGATACATGCGGTGATCCTGGAAGAACTCATGGTGACTGTCCCCACCACACCAGGAGATCTCTCATGATCCTCTCCATCTCAGGCGTCGTTCTGCTCGGCATCATCGTCTTCCTGTTCTTCAAGAAGGACGGGCTGAAGGCGTCGCACGCCTTCGTGGCCGCGCTCTTCGGCTTCTACCTCGCGAGCACCGCCATCGCTCCGAGCATCAAGGCCGGCGGCGAGAGCCTGGCGAGCCTGCTCGGCGGAATCAAGTTCTGACGCCCTTCCCGCCCGCACGCACCTCCAGGAGACAGCAGTGGTCCGGCGCCCCCTCCCCCGCATCCTGAGCAACGGCAGCGCACAGATCGCCCGGAGCCGGGAGCTGGCCCGGACCGCGGCCGACAGCGCGACCGATGTCCTCCATCCGCTGATCACGATCAGCCGGGGGCTGCGCCGACTGGCTGCGGCCGGGCGGCGCAAGTGGGCGGACACGCCCAAGGACAAGCGCGGGCCACTGCTGTTCATGGTGGCCTCGATGGTCCTGGTCGTGGCTCTCGTGCCGTACGGCCCGCTGCTCGCCGTCATCTCGGTGATGGCGGCAGCGGCCTGGCACGGCAGGGACCGCGCCCCGGCGGAGCCCGAGGGCCCCGACGAGTCCCAGACCCAGCGCCTCCAGTCCCTGCACGAGGCACTGGTCCCCTACTTCTCGACCCCCGACGACCCCGATCCCCTGTACGCCCACGGCGGCGACTGGGAGAAGACCTTCCCCTCGTACGAGTTCGACGGCACCGGCCGTGTCTCGCACCTGCTGGTGCGCTACCCGGCGTACTTCACCGACGGCGAGGCCGACTCCCGCGCGCGGATCGAGCAGTTGCTGCACGCCAAGTCGGGCCGGGGCCGCGAGTACCACTTCGCGTGGGACGAGGAGGGCAACCAGCTCACGGTCGACGTCCTGCCACCGCTCCCCACCGACATCGCCGCGCAGCGTTTCGTCACGTCCCCCGGCGAGACGGTGCTCGGCTTCACCGACCCCACCCAGGTCCAGCGCACGCTCCCCCTCGGCCACGGCGAGGAGCAGCGCGACGTCCCGCCGGTCGTCTGGCGCACGGGCCCCCGCTCCACCGAACCGCACCTGCTGGTGATGGGCGAGCCCGGCACCGGCACCACGACACTCGTGCGCTCGATCGCCCTCCAGGCCCTCCAGTACGGCGATGTCCTGATCATCGACGGCAGCGGCACCGGCGAGTACGCGTGCCTGACCGGCCGGGACGGCGTCCTCGGCGTCGACTGCGCCCCCACCGGAGCCCTGGCGAGCCTGGAATGGGCCGCCCACGAGACGGAACGCCGGCTGATCGCGGCCAACCAGGCCCGCCAGGCCGGCCAGCCCCTCCCCGACGACACCCGACGCCCGCTCTGGCTCCTCCTCGACCGCCCCGGAGCCCTCGCCCACCTGGCCACCGCCGACGGCCACCGCGACCCCCAGTCCCTGCTGCAGGTCCCCCTGCGGCACGGCCGGGCGGCGAACGTCACGGTCGTGGTGGCGGAGCAGTTCGACAGCGCGGACACCCTGAGCGACGCCGTACGACAGCACACGCGCGCGCGGGTCGTCCTCGGCGCCGTGTCTCCCGCCCAGGTGGAAGCGGTCCTGGGCGCTCCCCCGCACACGACGCCGGTCCAGGTCATGCCCCCGGGCCGGGGCTACGCCCGCCTGGGCACGGGCCCGGTCCACCGCCTCCAGGTCCCGGCCACCCCGGACCCCCACGACGACGCGACGAGCGACGCACAGCGCCAAGCGGTGTTGGAGCTGTTGCCGCCACGGTCGGCGCCGGTGGAAGCGGACCACGAACCGGTGGCGTAAGGCACGCAGCCTGCGGGCATGCGCGCCGCCTGGGGCGGCACGGGTGGGCGCAGGCGGCACCCCGTCAGCGCCGGGCCGCGCGTCCCACCCCCGGGCAGCAACATCGCTCGCCCCGCTTATGGGGTGCCGCTGCGCCCACCCGTGCCGCCCCTAGCAGCACGCATGCCCGCAGCTATGCCTGCTACGGCTGCTACGGCTGCTACGGCTGCTACGGCTGCTACGCCACGAACGTACGGGGCGACTCGCCTCCCCCAGACCCCCCGCTCACCACGATCCGCGCCGCCGCAGCCAGCCGAACAGCCGCCTCGTCCGCCACCGCTCCCCCCACGGTGAACGGCAGCCGCACATACCCCTCGAAGGCCCCGTCGACCCCGAAGCGCGGCCCCGAGGGCACCCGTACCCCCACCCGCTCCCCCGCCTCGGCGAGCCGCGACCCCGACAGCCCACCCGTACGCACCCACAGCGTGAGCCCGCCCCGCGGCACCGTGAACTCCCAGTCCGGCAGCTCCCGTCGTACCGCCGCGACCAGCGCGTCCCGGTTGTCGCGGGCCTGTTCGCGCCGCATCTGGACCGCCTGCTCCCAGCCGCCCGTGCTCAGCAGCCAGTTGATGGCCAGCTGTTCGAGTACGGGCGTGCCCAGGTCCGCGTAGGCACGCGCGGCGACGAGGCTGCGGATCACGTCCGGAGCCGCCCGTACCCAGCCGATGCGCATCCCGGCCCAGAAGGCCTTGCTCGCCGAACCCACCGTGATGACCGTGGACCCGGCGGGGTCGAAGCCGCACACCTGCCTCGGCATCTCCACGTCCGGGTCCAGCCACAGCTCGGTCATCGTCTCGTCGGCGACGAGCACCGTGCCCGCCGACCGGGCCGCGTCCACAAGCTGGCGCCGCTGGTCCTCGTCGGCGAGGGCGCCGGTGGGGTTGTGGAAGTCGGCGACGACGTACGCGATCCGGGGCGCCGCCTCGCGCAGCACCTGGCGCCAGCGGTCCAGGTCCCAGCCGGCGAGCCCCTCGGCCATCGCGACGGGCACGAGCCGGGCGCCCGCCTCCCGCATCAGCTGCAGGATGTTGGCGTACGAGGGCGACTCCACGGCGATGCGTTCACCCCGGCCGGAGAAGAGATGACAGATCGCGTCTATGGCGCCCATCGCACCGGTCGTCACCATGATCTGTTCGGGCATGGTGGGGATCCCGCGCGCGGTGTACCGCTCGGCGATCATCGCGCGCAGTGCGGGCAGCCCGGCCGGGTAGTCGCCGTGCGTGTGCGCGTACGGGGGCAGTTCCTCCAGGGCGCCCTGGACGGCACGGGTGAGCCAGGGCTCGGGCGCGGGCAGGGCCGCCGTACCGAGGTCGATCACCGAACCGAGTGCCTCAGGGGGCAGCGGTTCGAGCCCGCGCGCGGGAAGTGGGTTACCCGCGGGTACAGCGGTCCAGCTGCCTGCTCCGCGTCTGGACTCCAGGAAGCCCTCGGCGCGCAGCGCCTCATAGGCGGCGGCGACCGTGGTGCGGCTGACGGAGAGGGCGAGGGCGAGTTCGCGTTCGGCGGGGAGGCGGGCGGCGACCGGGACCCGGCCCTCCAGGACCAGCAGACGGATGCCGTCGGCCAGTGAGCGGTAGGCGGGCGGGCGGCGGGTGCCGGGGCCCGCGGGGCGGTCCTGCTGGGAGGTGAGCAGCCGGGCGAGCTGCGCGGTACCCACCGCCGAAGTCCACTGCACCATATGAATCAGTCCACCTTCCCCGAATTGGCCATGGATGCGGTCCATTCCCAAGCCACAGGGTGTCACGTGCCAGGCCACTACCACCACAGGGGGCAGCTCGTGAGTTCGTTGCCGGCGCAGGACCGTCTCGGACGACGGTTGATCCAGCTCTACATCGGTCTCACGCTGTACGGCGCCAGCTCGGCCCTGCTCGTCGAGTCCGGCCTCGGTCTGGAGCCCTGGGGCGTGCTGCACCAGGGGCTGGCCGAGCTGACCGGGCTGACGATCGGCGTCGTGTCGATCTTCGTGGGGGCCGCCGTGCTGCTCCTGTGGATCCCGCTGCGCCAGCGTCCGGGCCTCGGCACGGTCTCGAACGTCTTCGTCGTCGGCCTCGCCATGGACGCCACGCTCGCCCTGGTCCCCGACACGGACGCCCTCGCCGCCCGCGTCCCGCTCCTGGTGGCCGGCATCGTCCTCAACGGTGTGGCCACCGGCCTCTACATCGCGGCGGCATTCGGCCCGGGCCCGCGCGACGGCCTGATGACCGGCCTCCACCGGCGCACCGGCCGCTCGATCCGCCTCGTCCGTACGGCGATCGAGCTGGCGGTGGTGGCGACCGGCTTCGCCCTGGGCGGCACGGTGGGGATCGGCACGGTGCTGTACGCGGTGGCGATCGGACCACTGGCGCAACTGTTCCTGCGCGTTTTCGCCGCCCCGGCGGCATCGGACCGCAGCCCGGCCGTTGCCGCCGGTCAACCGGAAGAAGCGATACTGCGACCGTGACCACGCGGATACGCCATCCCTACCTCGACCATCCCGGCCCGATCCCCTTCGCCCACCGGGGCGGAGCGGCGGACGGGCTGGAGAACACGATGCTCCAGTTCCGGCGGGCGGTCCAAGCGGGCTACCGCTACCTGGAGACCGACGTCCACTGCACGGCGGACGGAAAACTCGTCGCCCTCCACGACTCGACGCTGGACCGGGTGACGGACGGCGGCGGCCTGATCGCGGACCTCCCGTGGTCCGACGTACAGCACGCGCGCGTGGCGGGCAGCGAGCCGGTGCCCCTCTTCGAGGACCTCCTCGAAGCCTTTCCCGAGGCGCGCTGGAACGTCGACGTCAAGGCCGAGCCCGCACTGCGCCCCCTGCTCGACCTGATCGAGCGCGCCGGGTGCTGGGACCGGATCTGTGTCGGCTCCTTCTCCGAGGCACGGGTGGTCCGTGCCCAGCGGCTCGCGGGTCCGCGGCTGGCGACCTCGTACGGCACCCGGGGCGTCCTCAACCTGCGGCTGCGCTCCTGGGGAGTGCCCGTGGGGGTGCGCCGGTCGGCCGTCGCGGCCCAGGTTCCCGAGTCGCAGTCGGGCATCCCGGTGGTCGACCGGGCCTTCGTGCGCACCGCCCACGCGCGCGGGCTGCACGTCCATGTGTGGACGGTCAACGATCCCGATCGCATGCACCGGCTCCTGGACCTGGGAGTCGATGGCATCATGACCGATCACATCGACACGTTGCGCAAGGTTCTGGAGGACCGGGGCACCTGGTTCTGACGCCCCGCGCGCACCGCCTTCACGGGGAAAGCGAGGGGCACGGGTGGGCACCGACACCGTGCGGGACGAAGCGGCCGACGAGGCCGCAGGGCGCAAGCGGGAGCAGCGCGGCTGGTACTTCTACGACTGGGCGTGCTCCGTCTACTCGACGAGCGTGCTCACCGTGTTCCTGGGCCCCTATCTGACGTCGGTCGCCGAGGAGGCGGCCGACGCGGACGGGTTCGTTCATCCACTGGGCATACCGATCCGCGCGGGCTCGTTCTTCGCGTACTCGGTGTCCCTGTCGATCATCCTGGCGGTGCTGGTGATGCCCCTGGTGGGCGCCGCCGCCGACCGCACGGGCCGCAAGAAGCCGCTTCTGGGGACCGCCGCCTATGTGGGCGCCACGGCGACGACAGGCATGTTCTTCCTGGACGGCGACCGCTATCTGCTCGGCGGGCTGCTGCTGGTCGTCGCCAACGCGGCCCTGTCCGTCTCGATGATGCTCTACAACTCCTACCTCCCCCAGATCGCCCCGGTCGAGGAGCGCGACGCGGTCTCCTCGCGCGGGTGGGCGTTCGGCTACGCGGCGGGCGCCCTGGTCCTCGTTCTCAACCTGGTGCTGTACACGGCCCACGACTCCTTCGGTCTCTCCGAGGGCATGGCCGTCCGCATCTGTCTGGCCTCGGCGGGCCTGTGGTGGGGCGCCTTCACCCTCGTACCGCTGCGCAGGCTCCGCGACCGCCGGGCCACCGCCGAGGAAGGCGCCCCGAAGGAACCCACGTCCCCGGGACTGCGACAGCTCGCGGCGACCGTCCGCGACATGCGCCGCCACCCGCTCACCCTTTCCTTCCTGCTCGCCTATCTCGTCTACAACGACGGCATCCAGACCGTGATCTCCCAGGCCTCGGTGTACGGCTCCGAGGAACTCGGGCTCGGCCAGTCCACCCTCATCGGGGCGATCCTGCTGGTGCAGGTGCTCGCGGTGGCGGGAGCGCTGACGATGGGCCGACTGGCCCGGGTGTACGGGGCCAAGCGGACGATTCTCGGATCGCTGGTGGCGTGGACGCTGACCCTGGCGGCGGGGTACTTCCTGCCGGCCGGCGCTCCGGTGTGGTTCTTCGTGCTGGCCGCCGGGATCGGCCTGGTCCTCGGCGGCAGCCAGGCCCTGTCCCGGTCGCTGTTCTCGCATCTGGTGCCGCCCGGCAAAGAGGCCGAATACTTCTCGGCGTACGAGATGAGCGACCGGGGTATGAGCTGGCTCGGTCCACTTCTGTTCGGGATCACCTATCAACTGACCGGAAGCTACCGGGACGCGATCATCTCGCTCGTGGTCTTCTTCGTCCTCGGGTTCGCGCTGCTCGCGCGGGTTCCGGTGGGCCGGGCGATCCGCGACGCGGGCAATCCCGTTCCCGAAAGGATTTAGCATCCACGGCAAAAGAGCGGTAGTGTACGCCGTTGGCCTGCCAGGCGTACCGTTACTGCGCGTCAAAGATGATGAAACGCTGGGTGACATCTGCTTGCAGATGTGACAAACCGGGCGCTGGTGGGTACAACAAGGGGCGGCTACGACGGCGACGCATGACCCGAAACGGGACACGGGACGGGAATCTTTACCGCCGACCGGACGTTGACCGGATGACGACGACAGCGACACCTGTCCTGTGGGCGACAAGCCCGGGAGGCACGATTCATGAGTGAGCGAGCTCTTCGCGGCACGCGCCTCGTGGTGACCAGCTACGAGACGGACCGCGGCATCGACCTGGCCCCGCGCCAGGCCGTGGAGTACGCATGCGAGAAGGGGCATCGCTTTGAGATGCCCTTCTCGGTCGAGGCGGAGATTCCGCCGGAGTGGGAGTGCAAGGTCTGCGGGGCCCAGGCACTCCTCGTGGACGGCGACGGCCCTGAGGAGAAGAAGGCCAAGCCCGCGCGTACGCATTGGGACATGCTGATGGAGCGGCGCACCCGCGAGGAACTCGAAGAGGTCCTCGAGGAGCGACTGGCCGTACTCCGCTCCGGAGCGATGAACATCGCGGTACATCCGCGGGACAGCCGCAAGTCCGCATAGTCCCTCCGGGGGCTGGGCGGCATACAACGCACGCGTGATACCGCGGGTGCCGTACGTGAGAGTTGCGTACGGTGCCTGCGGTTTTGCGTTTTCCGGACGTTGAAACGGTGAGTGGGGTGCGGTCCTGTCGGGCTCGTCGCACTAGAACCCGGCCCGGCGGGGGTCAGTTCCAGACAGCGGCGCCGGCCGAC